>JAYUGD010000758.1:0-11322 GCA_043767785.1 Zavarzinella sp.
GCCTTGGTCTCGGGCTTCAGGTCGGCCTGGTCCTTGGCCAGTTCCTTGCTCTTGTTCTCCTCGGCCTTGGCGGACTCGGCCTTGGCCTTGTCGTCGGCCTTCGGGTCGGCGGCGGCGGCCTTGGCCGTCTCGTCGGCGGCCTTGGCGTCGTCGGCCACCTTCTCCTGCTTCTTGGCGAGTTCGCCGAGCTTCTTCTCCAAGTCTTCCAACTTGGCGATGTCTTTGCGGCGCTCTTCGATGGCCTTGGCTTGCTCGTCCAAAGCCTTCTTGGCGGCCTCCAAGTCCTTGATGGCTTGCTCTTGGTTCTTGAGGGCGTCCATCGCCTTCTTGTCGTCCAACTTGTCGGCGGCCTTCTTCATGCTCGCCTCGGCCTTGGCCAAGGCGTCCTGGACCTTCTTGTCGTCGGGCAGCGGGGTGTTCTTCACCTCGTCCGTCTTCTTGGCGATTTCCTTTTGCTCTTTGGAAATCTGCGGCAGTTTCTCGGTCTGCGTCCCCTTGGTCTCCTCGGTCTTTTCCTTGTTCTTCGTCTCGTCCTTGATGAGTTGCTCGATCTTCTCCTTGGCGGCCTTCACGGCCTCCAGCGGGTCGGCCTTCTTCGCCTCTTCCTTGGCGATCTGCGCGTCAACCTTGTCCAAGGCTTTTTGCAAGTCGTTGACGGCCTTCTGCTGTTCTTCGACGGCGGGGTCCAAGTTCTGCTGGTTCTGGCTGTTGAGTTGGTCTTCGGCCTTCTTCTGTTCGGTCTCGGCCTTCTTGATGTCTTCGGTGGCTTCCTTGGCCACGTCCTTCGCGAGTTGCTCGACTTCCTTGGCCTCGAACTCGACGCGGGCCTGCTTGGCGGCCATGTCGCGGGCGTGCTGGTTCAGCGTCTCCGGCCACGGCTTCTTGAAGTCCCGCTTCGGCGTGGTCTCGGTCTCCTTCTTCACTTCCTTCTGGTCGGCCAGCGTCTTGTCCAGCTTGGCGCGGACTTCCTTGAGCGCTTCCAACTTGTCCTTCGGCGTGCGGAGGGCGAGGGCCAGTTCCAACAGGTTCTGCGCGGCGGCGGCCTGGTGCGGGTGGGCGGCGTGCGGCTCGTTGCGGCGCAGGTGTTCCGCGGCCAGTTGTTGAATGTCGGTGATCCGCTTGCCCTTCTCGGGCACCTTGGCGGCGGCGAGGCGGGCCTTCTGGTCGTCGGTCAGGTGGGCCGGGAGTTTTTCGACCAACTTGAACAAGGCTTCCAAGTCCCGTTGCAGGTCGCTCTGGCGGTCCGACTGGTCCGTCGAACTTTCGACGATGCCCCGGCCCTTCGCCCGGCCGTCCCGCTGTTGCGTGGCGAGGCTGCGGGCGAGCAGCATCATCTCGTTCTCGTCCTTGGCGGCCCGCTCCAGCCGCTCGGCGGCTTGGTCGAGCGACTTGATCGTGTCGTACTTGAGCAACAGGCCCTTGAGGCTCTTCACCACGTCGCGGTGCTTGTCGTAGGCCTTCTTGGCCTCGACGGTGGCGCTCTTCTCGTCCGGGGCCTTGATGGAGGCTTCGAGGTGCGTGATGACCGCTTCCATCTCCGTCTTGGTCAGCTTGGTCAGCGTGCCGGCGGCTTCCGCGAGGAGCTTTTGCTCTTCGTCTTGGCCGAGCCGGTGGTAGGCCATGAAGCGGAGCATGGTGCCGAGCCGCTGGGCCACCTTGTCCGTCTCGGCCTGGATGCGGCGCTGCTGCTCCGGGACGGCGACGGCCGGCCGGTTGGACTCGACGGCGGGCGTCTTCTCCTCGGCCTGGGCGGACAACAAGAAGATGGCCCCGCACAGCACGGCGGAGCCTCCGGCGACTTGACGGCTCAGAAGCGACATGTGAACTCCTCGGGATCCTCCCCGCGTCGTGCGGGTCGGTCTGGCGGGTCGGTCAGTGGTTCGGGGTCAAATTACAATCGGCGGGAACGCAGGCGCGTATTTTTAGGCGGGAGAGTCGCACCCAATCAATCCTCCCAGTATCCGTTTACTTTCAGGCGAATGCAAGACCTTTCTTGTTTCGGATTGCGGATTTCGGATTGCGGATTTGAAGATGGCCACTCCGGCCAATGTCCAATCCAACGTCACATGGCCGGTTTTCCAATCCGCAATCCGAAATGCGCAATCCGAAATCGGTCATCGTTTCCCCGGGGTGATCGGCGCCCCGAAGATGCTGCGCTGCTTTTGCTCGATATCGCGGATCTTGCCCTCGGCCTGGCGGGTCTGGTCGAGCCGCAGCAGCACGTCGGCGGCGCTGAGGATTTCCTTCAGCCGCGTCTCGGACTTCCCGGCCGGGCGGGGCTTGTTATCCTTGCCGGGGTTCGGGTTGCGGTCGTACACTTCGACGTAAAATTCAACCCGGTCGCCGATCTCCAGTTTCGCGGTCTTGCCGTCGTCCGTCACTTTGGTCAGTTGGCCGGTCTGGAAGTCGAAGCGGCCCCCGCCGGTCAGGTAGTTGGGCATCGTGTCCGGGTCAGACGACTTGGCCGCGTGGAACTGCACCTGCTCGCCGTAGCCGGTTTTCTGGAACGCCCCCGTGATCGGGTTGAACGGGCCGGTCTTCTCGGTCTCTTCCACGGTGGTCAGCGGGAACGGGAGCCAAGCCCCCTTCTCGTTGACGCGGTACCGAAGCACGCCGCGGGAAATGCCTTGTGTGGACCGCGTGGTGTACGCCACCGGGATTTGCCCGCCCAAGGGAATCGGCAGTCCCTCGACCACGTCTTCCTCGGACGCCGGGCCGCCGAACTCGGCGTACCGTTCCGGCAGCAGACGCACCATCGGGGCCTCGTCGGGAGCGAGTGCGATGCCGCGGCGCGGCGGCGTGGCGTTGTCGAAGCCGTGCCGGTCTTTCACTTGCACGCGGTAGGCGATCAGGTCGGCCGTCAGGTCCAAGGTCAGCTCGGCGGGGAACTGGGCGTCGCCGGCGGGCGATTGCTCTTCGTCCCGCAGGTTCATCGGCTCGCGCCGCTTCTCGACTTCGCTGGTTCCGTCCACCCCGCGGGCAATCAGGATGAGCGTCGCCTCGGAGAGCGGTTTTTGCGAATACACGCGGACGCGGGCCGAGGCGTTCGGCAAGCCGGAAATGTCCCCCTGCGATTGGTACGTTTCGTACGGCTGGCCGTCGGGGCGCTTCCCGAGGAACTTGGGGAGTTGAACCCAGGCGTCCGTGCGCGTGATGACCGGGCGCGGCTCGAACCGCACCTCGGCCGCCTGCTTGGTCCGGCCGTCGCCGATCCACGCCCGGTGCCGGAAGTTCACGGAGGAGTGCGGCACGTTCAGGGCGAACACGGGCCGGCCGTCCGGCAGTGTGCTGTCGTACTTCAAGTCGTAGTTGTCCGCGGGGAGGTTCTCCGGCTTCACCCACGCCCGGCCGACGGCGGCCTCGTCAATGCGGCCGGTGATCGCGTACTCCAACTTCACTTCGTCGCCGGCGGGCCACAGCAAGGGGGTCAGGTTTTCCAGTTGATTGAACCGCGGGATGTCCGTGCTGGCGAACAGTTGCCGTTGGGCCAACACGCCGAAGAGCGGCGGCCCGTACGCCAGCATGAGGGCGGCGAATAAGACCAGCGGCACCGCCACCAGCGACCCGGCCCACTTGAGCCGGCGCATGTCTGCTAAGGCGAGGAAGTCGTGTTTGCCGGCCAGTTCTTCCGACTCGCGGGTGAGGTTTTCGATCAACTGCGGGGACATGCCGCGCGTGTCGGCCTGCGGCGTGTTCAACTGAATCGACGTGACGAGCCGGTGGCCGAAGTCGGGGTACTTGTCCTCGACCCGCCGGGCCAACTTCACGATGGACGGCCCCTTGGCCCACGGCTTGATGAGCCAGTGCCACCCGGTGAACCCGAGGGCCGCCAGTTGCAGCACCGACAGCGGGACGCGCACCCACTGCGGTGTCTCGCGGATCTTGTCGATGCGCCAGTCGATGAACGTGGTGATAGCCAACAACACGAGGGCCAGCGTCACCCAACGCACCAGCCCCCACGCGACGTGGAACAGCCGTTCCCGGCCGCGGAGGGAGGCGAGTTTAGAGAGGCCGATTTTTGGAACGATCAGAGCCATGTTAAACCGTTATGCCGTTGTCCGGCCTCAATTGTGAAGAAACCGTGAAGCCCTGCCAGCCACTCTGCCATTGTGCGCGACCGATTTGCCGAATTCGGTGACAGACAGCCATTTTTCATTTGCGTCCGGCCAAAACGGATTGTATCTTCCCGCACTTCGCTGACTGGACTACGCTGCACCGGGCAACTCCGCCGGGTGCAAACTAAGAAACTCACGCACCTCTCGCTGCATACGATCCACCTCGGCAAGAAACCCGGACGCCGTCGCCCGGCAGTTCGCCGGATTCGACTCCGATTTGCGCAAGAGAGCGACCTGTAGTTGAAACCACCGGATCCGTTCCTGTGTCACGGCAAGTTCCGCGTCGTTGGCGATCATAAAATCTCCAGGACAATCACTTGCATGGGATATCATTCTTACAGCTCATCTGGAACTCGCTCACTTGGAAATATTTGCGCCCAATCCTGGGCTAACATTATTGCTGCTTCGTTACGAAGCTTTCCTGCTTTACGGTCGTTCCCACCTGCTTGAGCTACTGCGGCCTCGTCGAGCTTTTTCTGTGCTCTGAAGCGTGCGGCCCGTTCTTTGCCTCGCCGAGCTGTCTGTGACAAATTATCAGAAAGTTGACTTGTCTTACGCAGTGACTCTGTAGCACGATCAATACCCAACACCAAACTCTTGATGCTGCTAGCATTGTGGATGACTTGAGACGCATAATCGTGAATCATTTTTGTGTGCGCTGCACATGTAGTAATATTTGCCACTTTACTGACCTCAGCCCGAAGAGCGTCGAACTCTGCTTTGAAAGTCTCTTTCAAAGTCATTCCCGCACCTTCTACAAGGCGATCAGCCTCTTCGACAATCCTCCGAACATCCCACAGCAGTTCCTGGCCAGGCATATCGGCTACAGCCTGAATTCGTGCAATGTTTGTTCTGATCCGATCCATTGTCTCGATTGCGTTTTTGCGTTCCCATTCAGTAAATGCATCATTTTCTGTCGGGGTTGGCTCTACACTCAAGTTAGTGAGAATTACGTCAAGAGACGCGACCGCTAGATCATCCGGAAGATTGACAATTCCTCTTATGCGGTGCAATATTTCTAATATGCGAACTTGCGAAAGTCCTGAGTGTGTGCCATCCATCGCCTTTACCTCAAAGCGCCACAATTACACCTGAGACTTAAGAGCCTCTGACAAAACCCCATTTCGGGCCTGATCTCGAAGGAGTTGCCGGGGTTTTGTCACAGCCTCTCAAACATCTAATGCGCTATTGCTCATTTTAGCAGAAACATTTTATTGGTCAGAGCCTTATCATCATGATACGCTATTTTACATTTGCAATCATTTGCGCACTCTCTTCTGACTATTGGAACCTCAATGCGCGCGTCTGCCATTGCAAGTTGGATCGCCCCATATGCCATACTGAAATAATCTACATCAACTTCAGATTTTACTTTAGGGTCGTCAATAATAATTTTCTTGAGGTAATTCCCGAATGGTAATTCACCTCCACAATGTCGAAATACCACCATTTGGTCGAAACGCCCTGATTCAAAATTTTTGTTCAGGTCATCCTTAGACACGAACCACCTCGCCTCCCGATTCTTGCCGCCCCATTTCGTTGGGTTCAATTTTGTTACCCATTTTCGGCCAGTGTTTATGGACAAGATAATTTTTAGATCCAATACAAACAGGACTGGCCCATATTTGTTTAAATGTCTGGCACGCTTATGAATGTCTACTGAGTCAGCAAACACGTCAAACCATAAACCTAAATTCTTGTCGATACCGTCAGAATATTGAGGTGTCTGGCAAAGCTTTCTGCGTTCTATCGTCCCTCGTGATAGAAGGGCGTTGGCTCGCAGAAACTGGCACGCAGTTATTACGCTGTTCGCGTGATGGAGATTTGCAACCCCGGATTGCGCAAGCACCTCATAGACCTGCTTTGAGGGAATATCCATCAGGTGCTACACTCCAAAGTAATCATTGTTATATTTACAATACATAATTCATTATTTCATTTTCTAATAATTAATTCCCAAGCTGCATCGCTATGTCACCTTGGCCTTGGCACTTTTCCCACGCTGTAGGCTGCATTCCGGTTTGTGCGCATCAGCCACAAGCGGGCTCCCGGCCGGCGGGCCAACAAGCGGTTCGCAGAGGCCAATTCGTCAGCATCGATCTCGAAGTCGTCGACCTCGAAGGCGATGGCGACAAATTTATCTTGGTCGTCCGGCCGCACGACGGGTTGGACAAGGCGGTCGTACACGGCCCCGGCGCGGCGCTCTTCGTCCGCGAGAACGGCATCGGGGGTGAAAGTCATCGGCGGCTCCTCAATGACTGGGTAGCAAGTATCAATTGTAACCCCGCGGCCCGATCCTCAACTCATGTTCCCGAACTTCCGCACCAGCCACTCCAGCGTGAACAACCCGATGATTGCGGTCCAGACGTACCAACTCGTCCACAGCAGGACTTCGCGGCGTTGGGTCAGCGACACCGTCTTCGGCTTCACGTCGTCGGCCAGTTGGTACAGGGTTTCCTCGCGGTAGAACTTGCCGCCGGTCTGTTCGGCGAGGAGGCGCAGGCCGCTTTCGTTCATCACGCCGGGGGCCAGTTCGTGTTCGGGCGGCAGGCTCACGCGGTAGTCGAGCGTCGATTGTTCGGAGCCGCTCTCCACCCGCAGGGCGTACCGGCCGGTGCGGTCGTTCGGCAGCGTGGCGGTGTACTCGCCGGGTTGGTTGGGGACGGCTTCAAACGTCACGGTGCGGTACTTCTCGTCGTTCGGGCCGCCGTCGAGGCGTTCGACGGTGGCCGTCACCCGCTCCTTGGTCAGCGGGCGGTACTCGGGCGTGAACAGGCGGGCGTACACCGTGCCCGGCTTGCCGAGCAGGGCTTCCCCGCCGGCGAGGGCCAACTGGGCCGACTTGGCGCCGAGCGTGTGCGGCAGGCCGATGGCGTACACCACCTGGCCCCAGTAGCGGGTGAAGAACTTGTCGGCCTCGTTGAAGCGCCAGCGCCAGCTCTCGTCCACGGCCGAGAAGTACACCAGGCCCTTGCCGTAGTACTGCATGGCGACCAGCGGCATCGGCTTGTCGTCCACGATCTTTTCGCGCGGGTGGTCCAACAGCGACATCGCGGCCGGCCGCAGTTTCGTCACCGGGTAGTGCCAGAACATGCCGGGGAGTTCGTCCCACGTCTTGGCGTTTTCGGCCGGGTCGTCCACCAGGCTCAGGATCGAACTGCGGCGACCGAAGTCATTGAGTTGCGGCTTGAACTCGGTGGGCCGCTTGTTGTCGTCCACCGGGAAGTTGAGGGCGGGGACTTCGACCGGCAGCACCTCGGCCAGCGGCGTGTTCAGCCACGACGCCGGGGCGTGCAGGCGGCCGGCGAGGACGACGAGGCCGCCCCCTTCCGCGACGAAGTCCTTGATCCAGTTGCGCTGTTCGCCAGTGAAGTAGTTCGCGTCCACGTCCCCGATGATGAGCAGGTCGAAGGCGAACAGGTCTTTGCGCGTGTCCGGGAAACTCGGCAGGAACGGGGCGCCGGACTCCAGGGCCTTGCGGTCCCCGTTGATGATGATAAACGTCGGGTCCACGCGGCGGTCGCGCAGGAAGGCCCGCTGCATGAACTTGAATTCCCAGCGCGGGTTGCTCTCGACGTACAGCATCTTCACCTTGCGGTCGGCGATGCGCACCGCCTTGGCGTAGCGGTCTTCCAGCGATTCGGTCCCCTGCGTCACCTTCACGGTGGCGACCATCTCCTGCCGCGGCGTGTTGGCGTCTTCCTTGGACGGCGTGAAGGAGAGCGTTTCCGTCATCTCCTGCCCGTCCCGAATGGGCACGCGCTTGCTGGCGACGATCCGGCCGCCGAGGGTGAGCGTGATTTCCGCGTCCCCGGCCTTGATGCCCTGCACCCAATAGCGCACCGGCACCGTCACCGTGTCTTCCACGAAGATGGTGTCTTGGATCGCCGCGTCTTTCAGTTGCAGGAAGCCTTGGGCCGACCCGCCGATGCCGTAGACGTGGACCGGCACGCCGAGCCGCTTGGCCTCGGCGATGACGTCTTCCCACTGGGCCGTGCTCCCGTTGTCCTTGCCGTCGGTCATCAGCACGATGGCGGCCGGCAGGTCTTTCTCGTCCCGCTGGAACAGGTCGGCGATGGTGTCCGTGAGTTGCGACTTCGGGTCTTCGGCCGTCAGGTTGGCCAGCCACGCCTTGTCCGGCGTGTCGGCGAAGCCGCGGACCTTGGAGCCGAACAGGTACGGCTGCACCGGGCCGTGCGGCCGCAGTTTGGTCACGAGGTCGAGCCGGGGGTTTTCGAGCGTCTTCTTTAGAACTTCAAGCCGAGACGGCTTGTCGGTCGGGATCATGTCCGGGGTCGGCGGGGCGTTCAGGCCGGCGTCCGGGGCGACCACGTCGCGGGCGATGGCGATGCGCATCTGGTCCGCGAGCGTGAGCCGGGGGTCTTTAAGCGTCATGCTCTGCGAGTTGTCCGCGAGCAACACGACGGGCCGCTGCTTCTCGGCGGTCACGTCCGAGACCCACACGGGCTTGCGCAACAGCCACACGACCGCGATCAGAATCAGCGAGCGCATGATTGCCAAGCCGACGCGCCGGCCCGTGCCGATCTTCATCGACTCGGTGAAGTAGAACCCGAAGCCGACCGCCACCGCGAGGACGGCCAACACAATGGCCCCCCACAGCGGGAACGACCCGCGGGACACGATTTCGGCGAACAGGGTCGGACAGTTCATTAAAGGCCCAAATTCGGAATCAAAACATCGAGCGTAAACAAACGCATTCCGGTCTTTACCCCGAAGGGGTTACACAACACAGCCCGGGGTCGCGCGTCGCGCACCCCGGGAAATCATCGCCCATACTAATCAACCCTGAAAGGGTTGCACAACGCCGGCCCCGCGTTTGTGGAACCCTTTCAGGGTTCAAAACGATTTTTTGACCTTCGTTCCCGGGGTGCGCCGAAGCGGCGACCCCGGGCTTTGTTGTGTAACCCCCTCGGGGTAAAAACCAAATCACCACGCCTTGCCGCAATACCACGCCCAGCCGGTTTCCATCGCCGCCAGCAATAACACCAACAACAAGGCCGTGATCGTCCACTCGTTGCGGTTGCGGATGCTGTCGGCCTTTTGCGACGCCTCTTCGCCGGAAGTCAAATGCTCCGGGTGGAAGCCCAACAGGTCGTCGATTTGCGAGTCGGGCAGCGGGTCCATCGTCTCGCTCTCGCGCAGGTCCGGGGCGACGGCGAACCGCACGCCCGTCTCGGCGCCCGCTTCCACGATCGTGTACACGCCCGCTTGGCTGGTGTTCGCCACGGTCAGGGCCAGTTGCTCGGTGGCCCCGCCGCTCGGCTTGCCGAGGGTTTCCTTCGTGCCGTCCGGCCGGATCACTTGGTACGACTTCGTGGCGTCTTTTGGGGAGTACCGGATCGGCTCGCCGGCCGTCTTGTTGAAGCCGGTCGTCGAGCGCTCAATCAGGTGCGTCACCGCCCCGTGAATGAACGGCTGGAATGTGAGGTTGGTGGCGAAGTAGCCCCACTCCTTGTCCACGCTAGTCGTGAGGAACAGCACTTCGCCGTCGCCTACACGCTTGGAGATCAAGGCCGGCTTGTTGTCGTTGTAGCGCATCAGCACCCGGCCGGCGGTCTTCGCCTGGTCGCCTTGCGGCTCGACGGTGTTGATGGCCTTCGACACGTACGCCTCGCGGATTTGCAAGAACGGGTCGGCGGCCGACAGCCGGAAGCGGGCGAGGAACGATTGCAGGTCGATGCTGTTCGGGTCCGGGAAGAACGGCTTCTCCTTCGGGGATTCATACACGTCGCCGAGTTCCATCGGCAACAGGTCCGACCCGGCGGCGCCGAGCAGGCGGTTGTAGGTGTTCTTCTCCACGTTCGCCCCGGAGGCGATCAAGAGGCCGTGCCCCTCCTTGACGAACTCGCCGAGCCGTTGCACCACGTCGGCGGGCAGCGCGCCGGCCCCGCCGAGCGGGACGTTGAGCAGGATGCACACTTCTTGGTCGGCCAACAATCCGGGGGAGGCGTCGGCGGCCTTCACGATGGTCGGCCGGACGTGGTATTGCAACCGATATTCTTCCGGCACCGGCAACAGGGCGTGGCCGACGAAGTAGCTGCCCGCCTTCTCCGGCTCCCGGTCGTTCGGCGACCCGTCGATGACGAGGACGCGGACCTTTTCCCGCACCAAGATCACGCGGTCCAGCGTGTTGTCGTCCGCGAGTTGGTCGGCCTTCACTTCGGCCGTCAATACGCGCCAGCCAGACTCGTCGATCTTGCCCGTGAGCGTGACCGGCTTGGTCTCCCCCGGCCCGAGCCGTTCGATGGGCTGGGCGTCCTTGTCCAACGGCTTGCCGTCCACTTTGAGGGTGACGGTCAGGCCGTTGACGGTCTCGGAACTGGTGTTCTTGACAATGACGGTGAACGGCATCCGCGACCCCGTGTGCGGGATGTCCGTCTGCGGGCGCAGGTCCATGATGGAGACGTTCTTGATCGACTCGCCGCCGCAGCGCACGAGGTACAGCGACCCGACGGCCTTGAGTTCTTCGCACTTGGCCCGGATCGCGGCCGACTGCCGTTCCCACCCGCCGCGGGACATGTCGCTGAACAGGTAGGCTTCCTTGGCGTTCCCCTCGGCCCGGCTGAACGCGGCCACGGCTTCCGTGAACCCGGCCAAGTAGTCCGTCGATTGGGCCGTGGTTTTGAGGTTCTGGATCAGCAGTTTCGCTTGGTCAAGATTTCGCGGCGACTTCGGCCCGGCGGCGACCGCCCGGTCGGTCGTCGTGATGACCTGCACCGTGGAGTTCGGCGGCAGGTCGTCAATGATTTTCAACGCGGCCTGCTTGGCCATTTCCAGCCGCGTCATGTTCTCTTGGGCGTTCATGCTGTACGACACGTCGATGATGAACACCGCGTCCACCGCCTCGCCCCGGTGCCCGGCCGACGATGCGTTGGAACACATCACCGGCCGCGACAACGCAATAGCCAGCAACGCCACCACCAACATGCGGACCAGCAACAGGACCAGTTCTTGGAACCGCAGCCGCCGGCTCGTCTGCTCGACGGCCAACCGCAGAAACTGCATGGCCCCCCACGGCACCGGCTTGTACCGCGCGCGGTAGAAGAAGTGCAGCGCCAGCGGAATCCCCGCCGCGAACGCGCCGACCAACAAACTCGGAGCCAAAAAGCCCATGCGTTATCCATTAGAAAACAAGAACATTAGCCGCCAAGACGCCAAGGTCGCCAAGAAGACAGAAGGCAAATTC
>JAYUGD010000759.1:0-4167 GCA_043767785.1 Zavarzinella sp.
GCAAATTTGGCAAACCGCCAGTCCCGTCGGCGGTCCGTAGTCGTCTTGGTTCATCATGTTGACGGCCCGGACGATCATCAGGATGCCGACCACGAACTCGAAATAGATGCCCGGCCAGAAGCAGCAGACGCCGACGGTCGACACCCCGGCCCAGAGCATGGCGATGAGGCCGAGGATGCCGCCGACCAAGAGCAGGACGCCGGCCGTCGAGACTTGGCTGGGCTTCGCCGACCGGCGGCGGCGCGGGCCGCGGCGGGCGTCGTCGTAGTCGTCCCGGTCGTCGTCCCGGTCGTCCCGGCGGGGGCGCGGGCGGTCGTCGTCCTCGTCGAACCGGCGGCGACTGCGGCGCGGGCGTTCGTCCACCACTTCCGCGTCGTCGGCCTCCCGCGGGGGCTTGCTCTTGCGCAAGTCATCTCGCGCGGGGAACAGGCCGGGGATGGTCTTGGCCTCGACCCAGTCCGGCATGCCGTCTTTCCAGACGAGGTCGGTCGATTTTAGCGTGCCGTCGGCCGCCAAGTCGCGGAGTTGCTCGTCGGACACCGGCCCCTGACGGGTGTCGCCCACGCTGTAAAACCACTCTGGAATCACGGGTAAACCCCACGGGACGCGAAAGGAGTGTGCCGAGCCGTTCCCCACGGCCCCGAAGTAGTTCGCCCCGTCGGTAGGCGGATTTTTGGCGATTTGGGGCGGGGAGTCAAGTAAAGAATGGGTAAAATTGTCGGGAATTGAGGGGGCGGGGCGGGGCAGACGACTTCTGGGGCGGGTTTTGGTTCCGCGCCGGGGCCGGTCGAAGAGACCCCCTCCGGCTCCCCCTTGGCAAGGGGGAGAGGAAAACGGGCCGCCGACGGACGCTCCAGCCATTGGCCGGGACCGGTTTTTTCTCTCCCCCTTGGCAAGGGGGAGCCGGAGGGGGTCCGAGGCCGTCACCTCTGGGAGGTGACAATCAACCCCGGCTGACTGCTTAGTCGTCGGTCTGGGGCTGCCACAGGAGTCGTCCATCGAGGCGGTCCTGGCGGACGGCCGGACGGTCCCACTGGAGACGTTCGGCTGCCACATCGACTGGTTCGGCGAAACGTACCAGACGCAGGTCGTCGCCAGCGACGGGACCTATCCGCTGCTCGGGACGATCCTGTTGGACGGCCGCCGCCTGGCCAT
This sequence comes from Zavarzinella sp., assembly GCA_043767785.1. Taxonomy (GTDB): domain Bacteria; phylum Planctomycetota; class Planctomycetia; order Gemmatales; family Gemmataceae; genus Zavarzinella. The sequence continues at coordinate 1,156 of JAYUGD010000759.1, forward strand.
CGACTACGTGGCGATGACGGTCGAGTTGACGTAGAGGCGCTGGGTGCTGTGTCCTTGCGTGGACATGTGCTTGCAGCCTCAATCAAGTCCACACAAGGCCGTGGACATGGCACCCGGCGATGACGGTCGAGTTGACGTAGAGGCCGGGTTCCGTGTCCACGGCCTTGCGTGGACACGGACTTTCAGCCTCAATCATGTCCACGCAAAGCCGTGGACATGGCACCCGGCTGCACCCCGGGCTTGAGCGTGGGCGAGTCACGTGTGGACGAATCGCTCCCCGCAGGTGTGACAGTACCACGTCTGCCGCCACTTGGACCTCAACGCTGGATACCGGGTCCAGTTCCAGAAAGTGTTCGCGATCCCGAACGGCACGGCCAGCACAGCTACAAGGACCACCGTCGCCAGCACAGTTGGGTGGACCACGCACGCGCCGAGCGCCGCGAAGGGGAACGCGATGAGGCCGGCCACCAGAGGCAGCGTGAAAACTCCCATCCGCGTCTCCGGCGGCGCGGCCTTCTGAGCCAACCTCGTCTGGGAAACGCCGCGGTAGCCGCCCGATACCGATGTTGGGTGGCTGCCGCTGTAGCCAGTGGCCGACACGGAACCGGATGAGTCCGCGGTCCCCGCGTCATAGATGGCGCGAAGCCTCTGGGTGTGCGGGCTGTCGCAATGGGGGCAATGTATGGGCATCACCGTCCTCCGCCGCCGAACTTGTTATTAGCTTGCGCCCGCACGCAATCCATTCCGGCGCGTTGGATTGTGGGCCATTCGCCGCAAGTCATTGCTTTCGGGAATTATTTGCGTCGATTCGCCACGCCCGTTTCGCGCCATCCATCCCACGAATGACACCTTGCGCAATTTCGGACACGGCCTCATCGCGGCGGCCATGCCGACTGCGGCTAAGCCATTCAATCCCGCCACTTTAATCGCCGCAATGGCTCGTCGCAACAGAAATCTTCTCCGCGTTTCACGCCGAAAAGAATCAGTTCGGCCCACGCCGACGGCGCGGCAACCAGCTTCACGGGGTTCGACGCGGGCGCGCGGGCGCGCTGCCCGGAAAATCTTCTTGCACTCCCGGCCCTGGCGGGTTAACCTTCACACACCTGCCTGATTGCACGCCGCCCGCCCCGCCTGCCCGCGACTCCCCTTCGGAGCCTCTTCCGTGGAACAGAAGTTCGACGTACTCCCCAAGGCGGACCTCCGCCTGGAGGGCCGCAAAGTCATTCGCACGGCCGTCACCCACGACTGGGGCCTGCGGCTGCAATGGGTCGTCACCAAGGACGGCAAGGTCGTCGCCACGCCGAACGCCCGTTTGGGCGAGACCTACGAGCACCCGGACAAGGCGCCGGGCAAGTACGAGGTCGTCCTCCAGATGTGGAAGTACGTCAACTACAAGAAGTCGCCGGACGGCGAGTTCACCGACAGCAAGTTCATCGACGTCTCCAACAAAGTCGCGTACACGGTCTGACGCCCTCCCCGGCGAGGTTCCCATGCTGAACGTCGGCAACGAAAAACTCCCGCTCTGCCCCGGCCACGGGCCGACGCGCCGCAGCTTCCTCCAGGCCGGGACCGCCGGCCTGACCGGGATGCTCCTCCCCAACTTGATGAAGTTGCAGGCGGCCGGCGGCATCGACGAGTCGAAGGCGAAGATCAAAAACTGCATCACGATCTTCCTCGTCGGCTCCCCCGGCCAACTCGACACGTGGGACATGAAGCCGGACGCCCCGGCCGAGGTCCGCGGCAAGTTCAAGCCGACGCAGACCAACGTGCCCGGCATCCAAATCTGCGAACACTTCCCGCTGATGGCCCGCATGATGGACAAGGTGGCGCTGATCCGCAGCCTGCACCACAAGACCGGGGCGACGCACGAGAACGGCCAGCGCTGGATGATGACCGGCCACGACTTCAACGCCGACAGCGTGAAGCCGCACGTCGGCAGCATCGTCTCCCGCGTGTTCGGCCCGAAGGGGGAATTGCCGGCGAACGTCGTGTTGCCGTACCCCATCGGCAACACCGGGGCCGGCCCGCTGCACGGGCAAACCGCCGGCTATTTGGGCAGCGCGCACGAGCCGTTCTTCCTGAACGCCGACCCGGCCGCCCCCGGCTTCAAGGTCGGCGACCTGGAAGTGCCCAAGGGCCACACGCAAGACCGCCTCGACAACCGCAAGAAGCTGCTCGAACAGATCGACGACTTGCAGCGCGGCACGGAGTCCCGCGGCACGCAGATGCACGACAGCGCCTACGAGCGGGCCTTCCGCCTGCTGACCTCCACGCGGGCCAAGGCCGCCTTCGACCTGAGCCTGGAGAAGGACACCCTGCGCGACCGCTACGGCCGCAACACCTTCGGCCAAAGTTGCCTGCTGGCCCGCCGCCTGATCGAGAGCGGCGTGCGCTACGCGACGGTGAACCACTTCGACACCGTGTTCAACCTCTCCTGCTGGGACATGCACGCGGACGGCGGCGGGCTGAACAACACCTACCTCGACTACGAGCGTCACCTGTGCCCGCAGTTCGACACGGCGTTCACGGCCCTGATCGAAGACCTGTCCCAGCGCGGCATGTTGGAAGACACCGTGGTGTCCGTCCTCAGCGAGTTCGGCCGCACGCCGCAACTGAACCCCAAGAACGGCCGCGACCACTACCCGAACGCCTGGACCAACTTCCTCGTCGGCGGCAACATCAAGGGGGGCCAAGTCATCGGGGCGACCGACAAGATCGGCTCCCGCCCGATCGACACGCCCGTCGAGCCGCCGCAAGTAATCGCGTCGATCTACCACGCCATGGGCATCGACCTGGACAACGTGATGATGCCCGGCCCCGGCGAGCGGCCGGTCCGGCTGGTGGACGCCGAGCCGATCCGGCAGTTGTTCGCGTGAGAATTTCGCCCATTCCACGGGTGCCGACCGTTTACCTCACCCCCTAGCCCCCTCTCCGAAACGGAGAGGGGGAACCCGATTTTCTCCCATCTCCCGGCTTTGCGGGAGAGGGGGACCGACCTTTTTCTCCCCCTCT
>JAYUGD010000760.1:0-4165 GCA_043767785.1 Zavarzinella sp.
GCCGGCCGAGACGAGGACGGTCTTCTTCGACTTCTTGCCGATGAGCTTCAGGTTGAAGCCGAGCAGTTCGACGGTGTCCAGATCGGCCATGGCGCCCCCCTGAGGCGGAAGAGATTCCGGATCGGCCCTCCGAAGGATGGTACTTGCCGCGGGGGACTTGTTCAAGAAACCGGCCCTAGGGGCGCGCGGAAATGCGGGCGGGGCGCCGGCCCAACCCGCCCGGCGGCATTTAGAACGAAGTTTAGAATGGTGTAGCGTCCGCGAGCGGGCTGGCGTCGCTTACCTCACCCCCCGGCCCCCTCTCCGAAGCGGAGAGGGGGAGCAAGTGGGCGAAGGCCGTCTTTGGTTTGGTCCCCCTCTCCGCTTCGGAGAGGGGGTTAGGGGGTGAGGTAAACGGCCGGGGCCCGCGCCAAAGACACCACGCCCATCCGAACTCCGCTCTAGTCGCGGACGTGGGAGACGAACCGGCCCGGCGCCTCGGGCGCGGGGACCGGCGGCAGCGGCGGGAGTGGCGGCTCGGCCGGCTTCGGCAGCAGCGTGACTTGGCCGGGCGGGGCCGGCGGGAGGGCGAGGGCCGGGGCGTCCGGCTCCTTCTGGAAGAACAGGATGGCGGCGGCGACGACCAGCCCGACGCCGACCAGCAATCCGCATTTGGCGTCCGTCGGCACGAAAGTCTCCCCGGGGGTGTGATCGCAGCGCGTGTGCCCGATGCGCGAATTATGCCGCGTGGCGGCGGCCCGGGATTGGCTCGCCGCGAACTTGAGCGAAAATCTGGTCGCGGCCGCAACTCGCGTGCGCCATAATGCGTGTCGGCGGCGGTTCCCGTTGATTCGACGCGACCGGCACAACCGGGCGTTGGCTTGAGTGGTCGGCACATGCAACCCCTACCCACCGCCGTCAGGCGGTCGCGTTGGAGTCCCGCTTTTAAGCGGTCTTGGAACTCCCCGAGAAGAGGCCCGTGAGGACCGAGTCTTCGAGGGTCCGACCCCTTGGGCGAGCAGTCGTCACCCGAAAGGCGAGCAGTCGTCACCCGAAAGGCGAGCAGTCGTCACCCGAAAGGCGAACCCTCGAAGACTCGGTTCGCCGGCCTCAAATGGGTGACAGCTCACAGACCGCTTAAAAGCGGGACTCCAACATGACCGCCTCGCGGCGGTACAACAGAGTTGTGTCTGGCTCTGGCTCGAAACTATGAACCGCCCCCTCCTATGCTCATCCCCATTCTGACGATTCTCGCGGCCGGCTTGGTGGTGGCCGGGGCCGTGTGGGCGATCCTGCGCGGCGTGGACGTGCGCTTGGCGCTTCTGCTCGCCGCGCTGGCCATCGGCGGTTTGGAAGGCGATGTCGCCCCGATCTTGCGGGAGTTCCTCGCCACGTTCAGCAGCGAGAAGTTCGTCATCCCCATCTGCACCGCGATGGGCTTCGCCTACGTCCTCAAGCACACGGAATGCGACCAGCACTTGGTGCGGGCGCTCGTCAAGCCGTTGCAGCGGGTGCGGTTGTTCCTGATTCCCGGCGTGGTGGTGCTGGGCTTCTGCGTGAACATCCCGGTCATCAGTCAGACCAGCACGGCCGTGTGCATCGGGGCGGTCGTGGTGCCGTTGATGCGGGCGGCGAGACTTTCCAGCGTGGCCATCGGGTCCACGCTCCTGCTCGGGGCCAGCATCGGCGGGGAGTTGCTGAACCCCGGCGCCCCGGAACTCAACACCGTGGGGCAGCGGCTCGGCATGCCGTCCACGGCGATCGTGCCGCACGTCGTCCCGCTGCTGTTCCCGCACTTGATTCTGGCGACGCTGATCTTCTGGTTCCTCACGGCGCGCGGCGAGCGGAAGTTGACGGCCCCCGTCCCCGAGTTCATCGACTTGCAACCGGGCTTCCGCGTGAACGTCTTCCGGGCGCTGGTCCCGGTGGTGCCGTTGGTGTTGCTGTTCCTGATCGGTCCGCCGTTCAACGTGTTCAAAGTCCCCGAGCGGTGGGTGGTGGCGAAGCCCGTGGAGAGTTTGGGCCAACTCGCGGGCGGCCCGGCGCTGACGCTCCTCGACAAGAAAGACCCCGGCTACGAGACGCGGCTGATCGGGGCGGCGATGCTCTTCGGCGTCGTGGTCGCGGCCCTGAGCCACTGGCAAAAGATCGGCGGCGTGCCGAAGGCCTTTTTCCAAGGGGCCGGGTATGCGTTCACGGAAGTGATCTCGCTGATCGTGGTCGCCAACTGCTTCGGCAAGGCGGTGGAAATGGTCGGCCTGTCGCGGGGGATCGAATATCTGGTGGGCCACGCCCCCGGCTTATTGCTGCCGTTGGCCGGGGCGGTCCCGGGGGGGTTCGCGGCCGTTAGCGGGTCGGGGATCGCGGCGACGCAGAGCGTGTACGCCTTCTTCGTCGCCCCGGCCCAGGCCGCCGGCCTGGACCCGGCCGACGTGGGGGCCGTCGTGTCCGTCTCCGCGGCCGCCGGCCGCACCATGTCCCCCGTCGCCGCCGCCGCCCTGATGGCCGCGACGCTGACGGGGACGAACTCGTTCCAACTGGCCAGGCGCGTCGCCGGCCCGCTAGCGATCAGTCTGGCGGCGGTGATCGGGCTGCGGATGCTGGGGGTCTTGTGAGTTCCCCGCGTGCGGTCGGTCGTATAGAATGGCAAACATGGTCACGCAAGCCACTCCTCCGCCGATGAGCGCCCTCACTATCCCGTTGTCCGCCGACGCGGAGGAACTCCTCCGGCGGCGCGCCACGGCGCAAGGGGTCGCGGTTGAAGAATTGGCGCGTGCCATTCTGGAGCGTGACGCGGCCGAAGAAAAAGCCCGACAAGCCGCCGACTGGGTCGCCCGGTTCACCGCCTGGGCCGCCAGCCATCCGCCGGTCGACCACTTTGTTGATGACAGCCGAGAGTCGATCTACGAATGAACATTCTCGTTGACACGAACATCCTGATTCGCAGTTCGTCGCCCGGCGACAAGGATCATGCGACGGCGGTGGCTTCGTGTGCGGTCTTAAAGTCGCAAGGGCACGAACTCTGTTTGGCCCCGCAGAATTTTTACGAATATTGGTCGGTGGCCACGCGCCCGGCGGCTCAGAACGGCCTCGGCCTGACGCCCGACCGCGTCTTGGCTAACTTCGCCATGTTCGAAACGGATTTTTCGCTGCTCGAAGACGTGCCCGCCGTGTTCGACGAATGGCGTTCGCTGGTTTCAACCCACAAAGTGATGGGCAAGCCCGCCCACGACGCCCGCCTCGTCGCCGCCATGCTGGTCCACGGCGTCACGCACATCTTGACGTTCAACGATAAAGACTTTCGCCGCTACCCGCAGATCACGGTGCTGACACCCGCGGACGTGGTCAGTTCCGCGGGCGGGCCGTGACCGATCATGTCCGTATCGCCGCAACCAGATACCCATACGCCCGCACGCCCGGCAGCAGCCACGGCGCCGGCAGTCTTCCGTCCGCCCGCGTGCTGACGGGTTGCAACTCCCGCAACGCGAAGCCGGCCGCCGATAGTTCGCCCAGTAACTCCCGGCGGGTGTAGTGGTGCAAGGTTAAGTCGGCGCCGCCGCGGTGTTGGGGCATGGTCCGGTCGCCCGGGTCGCCGCCGCGGCGGCCGAGACCGAGGCCCAACTTGAACCGGACGTTGTGGGCGTGGACGACGAACACGCCGTCGGGCTTGAGGATGCGGCGGACGTGATTGAGGAATGTCGCCCGGTTCTCGCGGCCGCGGATCATGCCGAGGGTGCTGAACAAACAAGCGGCGTAGTCGCGCGAGGCGGCCGGGACGCCGTCGAGTTCGACGAGGTTGGCCTTCAGGGTGGCGATGGGGAGATTCGCGGCGGCGGCTTTCTCCCGTAGCACGTCCAGCATCGCGGCGGAGAGATCGACGCCCAAGCAATCAAACCCGCGCGGGGCGAGGCGCATCAGCAGGCGGCCGGTGCCGCAGCCGAGGTCGATGACGGCGCCGGGCGCGGGGAAGTGGCGCTCGGCGAACGCCACGTCCACGTCCAGGAGCGGCGTGCCGGCCAGCACGGCGTCGTACTCGTCGGCCACGCGCCGGCTGGAGACGTAGTCCCAGAGGCCGCGGTCCGTGCCGGCCGGGAGTTGCCAGTCAGGGGTCATTGTGGTCAGTGGTCAAAAATGACAAGAAGAGAAGAGTTTAACCACAGAGGCCACAGCGGACACAGAGAAAAGA
>JAYUGD010000761.1:0-1367 GCA_043767785.1 Zavarzinella sp.
CGCCGGTTAATCGACCGGCGCCCCGTTGGGGCAAAAACCTTTTTGATGATCGGCGGTCCCGGGGCGTTCCGCCCCGGGCTATTTTCCCCCGCCCCGTTGGGGCGAAAACCAAACGCTCACCGTGTCGCCCACTTCCGCTTCACGGCCAACGACACCAGGTCGTTCAAACTGCCGCTGCGGAAGCCTTCCAAGTCGAGCGTTACATACTTGAAGCCCAACTCGCGGAAGCGGGCCGACAGCGCTTCTCGCGCGCCGGGGGCGGCCAACCGGGCGACATCCGCGAGCGGCGCCTCAATGCGGGCCAGCTCACCTTCGTGCATCCGCACGCGGCCGTCCACTAACCCGAGCGACTTCAAAAACAGTTCCGCGTGTTCGACCATCGCGGTGCGCTCGGGCGTCACGGCCACGCCGGGGGCCAGCCGACTGGACAGACACGGGGACGCCGGCTTATCCCATACCGGCAAGCCCCACCACTGGGCCACGGCCCGCACATTCGCCTTGGTGAAGCCGGCCTCCTGCAACGGGTGGACGACGTTCCGCTCGGCGGCGGCGGTCAGGCCGGGGCGGTAATCGCCCAAGTCGTCGAGGTTTGCCCCACTGCACACGGTCTCGACGCCGAGGCGGGGCAGGTCGGCCACGATGCGGTCGTACAACTCACTCTTGCAATGATAACAGCGGTCCCCGCCGTTCCGCACGTAATCCGCGTTGGCGAACTCGGCGGTATTGAGTACCTCGTGCCGGATGCCGATGAGGGCGGCCACTTCCCGCGCCGCGGTCAGCTCGGCCCGCGGCACGCTGGGGCTGTCAGCCGTCACGGCGACGGCCAAACTTCCGAGTTCCAGGAACGCGGCCTTGGCGACGACCGTGCTGTCCACGCCGCCGCTGAGGGCGACGGCGACGCCCCGCGTGCGGGGGCGCAACACGCCGCGGAGCCGGTCGGCCAAGGCGTCGGGGGTCATGGGGTCATTATCGCACGCCCCCCGCCCGGCCGACAAGCGACGGAGGGGAGATTGTGCCGACGGGTCAGTCGGTTTTCGGCGGGCTTTGCGGCGCGGGGGGCAGGTGTTCCCCCGGCGGGTGGTCGCGGCACTCGGCGTCTTTCGCCTGAATCTCGGCCGGGATTTTGGCCCGGCAGGCGTCACAAATGCCGGCCTCCGTCGCGGACGGCGACAGGGGATTTTGGCACTGCGGGCAGCGGAAGAGGACCATGCGACATCTCGGGTGGGAAGACCTTGCGGGGTTAGTTTAGACGGTCGGCGGGTGAAGATGACAAGGTGACTGGGTGACAAGGTGACAAGGTGACAAAAAACCAAGTGAGCCGAGGGCCGTCAGGCCCCGGGTGGTGCGCGCCAGCCCCCACCCGGCGG
>JAYUGD010000762.1:0-4162 GCA_043767785.1 Zavarzinella sp.
TCGTCTTCGTCCTCGTCATCCTCGTCGTCGTCCGCCTCGACGTCTTCGACCTTTTCCGGCTCCTCGTCGTCCGGACGAGCGGCCTTTTTACGTCCCGCCATGCGGGTCTCCTTCTCACTGCACTGGGTGAATTCGCCGAACAATCGGGTTAACTTAACGTTAGGGGGGGTGTTTGGCAACCGGCCGGACGGTGACAAGGTGACAAGGTGACAAGGTGACAAGGACGAGGAGGCCGAGGAGGGCGAGGAGGCCGCCGAGGAAGAAGCCCCCGCCGACGACGACGACGACGCGGGCGACGATGACGACGACGACGAGGAAGGCGGCAAGAAGAAGAAAAAGAAGGCCAAGGCCAAGGCCAAGGCCAAGCCGAAGAAGGCGCCGGCCAAGCGGGCGCGGGCGTCCAAGAAGGCCGTCCGGCAGAAGGCCGTCTGGGTGGTGCTGGACAATTCCAGCAAGGAACTGGAGACCTTCCCGTTCAACCAGAAAGCCGAGGCCGAGCAGTTCTTGGCCACGAAGTCCGAAGACAAGAAGGGGTTGTACCTCCAAATTCGAAAGGTCAACCTCGTCGACGAGTGACGGCGAATTCCCCGCCCAAACAAAAAAGCCCGCGGCGATTCGCCGCGGGCTTTTTTGTCGGCCGCCCCGCGGGCGGTCAGCCGTTTTCCGTCACCTTCACCGTCTGCTTTTCGCGGAGCAGTTGCTCCAGCGGCCCCATCTTGAACCCGATCAGCGCGACGTTCGGCATGACGATCTCGTGCCGGTCGGCCCCGGCCGTCCGCACCGTCAAGTCCCCGGACCCGAAGCCGAGGAAGATGTGCCGGAACCAGTCGTCCCGGTGCTTCTCCACGGTCATGCCCATCGTGTCGTACACCTTCTCCCGCCCGCCGATCTGCTCGCAGACGCGGATCTGGCCGGGCATGAAGATGATGTACGAGCGGTTGTCGAACACGAACGTCGCCAAGGCCCACGCCCCGAAGACCACCGTGCCGAGCATCAGGTACCCGGCCATGTTGATGAACACATGAAGGCCGTACAGGGCGGCGAAGATGTCGTCCCACCAGCCGAACAGGCTGACGAACAGAGAGGCCGTCACGATGAGGATGACCGCCACCAAGGACCACAACCCGCGGAGCGGCACGTTGGTGATGATGATGACCAGGCACAACAGGATTAGGTACGACGGCCCCATCCACGACTTGCTGCTGACGCGCGGCTGGAAGTGGTGGATCAAGGTGCCGTCCTGCCGCTTGTCTTCCACCAAAATCTTGGCGTCTTGGCGGGCGTCGCCGATGAAGGAAATCGTGGACTGGGCGTCCTTCCCCTGCCCGACCGTGACCAATTCAGCCGTTGACGGGACGATGGCCAGCCGGTTGCCTTCCGCCCACGTCCACAGGGCGAAGATGAACCCGAACAGCCAGACCGGCCACCAGTAGAAGAGGTGGGAGTGGCTGACGATGCGGATTTCGCGGGCCGCGTTCGAGGCGGGGGAAAGCGGGGCCGGCTGGTCCGGCGACGGAATGGACATGGGTTTTTCGCCCTGAAACAGAGGGATCGGTTGGACTTAGGAATATCAGGCGGTTCGCCGCCCGGCGCGAATTATTCGCATTTTTTGCCTCACGGACCCCGTGATTTTTGCACCAAGGGGATTCGGAAAGACATTTTTAGCCACGGATCGAACACGGATGAAACACGGATAAAGGCAAAAGGCAGAATTCAAAAACGGAAGACGGGTCTAAAAACCGAATACGGATGAACGGCACGGATGCGACACGGAACAGACAGTAGTCGTTGACTTGTCCGTGTCGCATCTCGGTTTTCATCCTTCTTCAGATTTAGAAAGGTCTTGGTCTTTATCCGTGTTCGATCCGTGGCTAAAAAATGCTTTCGTTTTTCGTCCCGTCAGCCGCACCCCTTTGTCCCCGCGTCGTGCTTCGGGTTGGAAACGTCCACGTACACGTCGCCGTCTTGGACTGTCACCGGGTAGCAGCCGATTTTGATTTTCGGGTTGTCGGCCCACGCCCCGTCGCGCAGGCGGAAGCGCCAGTAGTGCCACGGGCAGGTGACGACGCCGTCTTCCACCATGCCGCCGGACAGCGGGGCGCCGGCGTGCGGGCACACGTCGTCAAGGGCAAAAAAATCGCCGCCGACGCGGAACAGGGCGATGCTCTTGCCGTGGCCCTGCAAGACCTTGGGGTCGTCTTCCGAGATGTCGGCGGCCGGGCCGACGTTCACGAGGTTTGCCATCTTTCAGATTCGCCGTGAGTGCCTTCCGTCCGCTCCGCCCGTATTGTAACCACCAGCCCCCGCCCGCGTCCCGTCGGATGGATCCGAATGCTGGAAATGGAAGCCAAGTTTCGCCTGCCCGACCCGACTGCGTTCCGGCGGCGGCTGGAGGAACTGGCCGCGGTTCCCCTCGGCGAACACACCGAAACCGACATTTACCTAAACGCCCCCGACCGCGACTTCGCCCGCACCGACGAGTCCCTGCGCCTGCGCGTCGGCGGGCAAGGGGCCGTCCTCACGTACAAGGGTCCGCGACTGGACCGGGCCACCAAGACGCGCGTGGAATGTGAGGCGGCCGTCCCTGCCGGGCCGGACCACACCAAGCAAACCTTGGAACTACTCGCCCACTTGGGCTACCGCCAAGTCGCCGAGGTCCGCAAGCGCCGGCAGATGTATGAACTGCGGCGCGATGCGTTCGTCGTTCACGTCTGCGAGGACGACGTGCAGAAGGTCGGTCGGTTCGTGGAAATCGAAATCCTCATCCCCGGCGAGGGGGATTACGCCGCCGCGACCGCGACGCTGACCGCCTTGGCGGCCGACCTGCGGCTGACTGAGCCGGAACCGCGGTCGTACCTCGAACAACTCCTCGGCCGCACCACCGTCCCCGGCGGGGAGAAGTAATGCTGACGCCCGTGGCCGAGAGCATCGCGGAAGTCCGGCGGCTCGTCGGCGAAGCCAAGAAGGCCGGCCGGCGGGTCGGCTTCGTCCCGACGATGGGCGCCTTGCACACCGGGCACACGTCCCTGATCCGGCAGGCCCGGCTGGAGGCGGACTTCGTCGTCGTCTCCATCTTCGTGAACCCGACGCAATTCGGCCCGGCCGAGGACTTCGGCAAGTACCCCCGCACGCTGGAAGAAGACCGACAACTCTGCACGGCCGTCGGCACGGACCTGATCTTCGCCCCCGACGCCGCGACCATGTACCCGCCGGGGGCGACGACGTTCGTGGAAGTCCCCGCCCTGCAAGGCGGTCTGTGCGGCGACCGCCGGCCGGGGCACTTCCGCGGCGTGGCGACGGTGGTGCTGAAACTCTTCAACATCGTCGCCCCGGACGTGGCGTACTTCGGCCAAAAAGATTACCAACAAGCCCGCGTCCTTCAGCAAATGGCCGAAGACCTGAACGTGCCGGTGGCCGTCACGATTTGCCCGACGGTCCGCGAGCCGGACGGCCTCGCCATGAGTTCCCGCAACCGCTACCTCTCGCCCGCGGAGCGCGCCCACGCCGTCTGCCTGTCCCAAGCGCTGGAGCACGTCCGGGCGATGGTGGCCGCCGGGGAGCGGCACGTCAATACGCTGATGCGCGCGATGGTGGACATCTTGGAACAGACCCCCGGCGTCCGACTCGACTACGCGGAAATTCGCGACGCGAAGACGCTGCAACCCGTCGGCGTCGTCGAACGGCCGGCCGTCGTGGCGGTGGCCGCCTTCCTCGGGGCCACCCGGCTCATCGACAACCTCATTCTGACCCCTTAATCGCAGGCCGTCATGCCCCACCCGTTATTCGGCCCGGAACTGCGGTTCATGCTCTTGGACGGCAACACGGCGGGGATGAAGGCGTTCGTCGAGACGCTCAACCCGGCGACCGTGACCGACGCCTTGGTCGATGACCGCATTTCCGTCGAGCAAGTGTGGACCGTCCTCGGCACGGCCGAACCGCGGAAACAGGCGCTGATCTTCGAATACTTCCCCATTGAGATGCAGGTGAAGCTGGCCGTCGGCGCCGGCCGGCCGCAAATGGCGAAGTTAATCGAGTTGATGTCGTCCGACGACCGGGTGGACTTGCTCCGGAAACTCCCGGACCAGGTGTCGGAAGCCCTGTTGCGGCTCGTGGACGACGCCGACCGCCGCGACATCGCCAAGCTGTTCCAGTACGCGGAGAA
>JAYUGD010000763.1:0-1363 GCA_043767785.1 Zavarzinella sp.
CTCCCCCGCCTCGTTTGGGCGAAAACAAACGCCCCGGCCCACCTTGTCACCTTCACGGCGCCGCGACCGCCTCGCCGCCGGCGCGCGTGGCGAGTTGCATGTACGGGAGCCGGTCGATGGACTGGCGGACGAACTTGACCGACCCGTCCGCGAGGGCGAAGTTCGCCCCTTGGGTGTGCCGGCTGCGGAACGAGAGGACGCGGGGCCAGTTGTACGGGTCGGGCGGGTTCGGGAAATAGTTGAGCGGGGCGTGCGTGCTGGAGTAGTCCCCGTTGGCGTAGAAGGCGGCGGAGTGGACGTCGTGCTCCGGCACGTCCTCGCCGATCATCAGCGTGTTGCTGAGGCCGTCGCTGACGGCGGCGAAGTTAATGAAGACGGCGTTGCTGTTGCGGAAGAACAGGCCGGTGCAGTACGGGGTGTTGTGGTTGTCCACGGGGCCGAACGGGCTGTCCGGCCACCCGCCACCCATGTTCGAGGTGCCGATGACGCCCTTGTAACTGGTAACGGCCACGAGGATGCCGTCCCACTGGGCGCGGGTGGTCGAGGTCCGCGGCGACGGGTCGGACGGGCACGCCAGCGCCGGCAGCACCGTGGCCATCTGCGCTTGGCAGAGCATCAACCCCTGCCCGGAGAACATGTCGCCGACCCGCGACGGCTCGAACGCCTTGTATAGGTTGTCCTGTTCGAGGTACGGCAAGGACTCCAAAATCCAGCCGCGCCCCGTGCGGGGGGCGGCCCCGCCTTCGCTCCACGGCGACACGCCGGCCGGCAACGTCCCTTTCGTGTCGTGGTGGTTGTGGACGGCCAGCCCCAACTGTTTCAGCTTGTTGGAGCAGCTCATGCGGTTCGCGGCTTCGCGAATCTTCTGGACGGCGGGCAGCAGCAGCCCGATGAGGATGGCGATGATGGCGATCACCACCAACAGTTCGATCAGCGTAAACGCCGACCGCCGGCGGGCCGAGAGACGTACGGACATGGGACACCCAAAGTAAAGATGAGTACAGGCGTCACGGGAAAGAACGCCTGAATTGATAAATAGAAGTTTGACCGCCAGAACGCCGTCGGTCAAGAGAATTCGGCCGAATTTGGCGAGCCGGCGAGCCGCGATGAAACCCACCTCACCCCCCGGCCCCTCTCCGCCGCAGAGGAGCAAGCGGGCGCCAAGGTCTTCCTCGCCAAGCCGTACACGATGGAAAGCCTGCTGACGACCGTACGGGCGGCGCTGGACTCGTGACGGACCGAGCGGTTTTGGCTTTCAGCCCTAACGGGGCGTCCGCTTGTAGCCAGGCCCGGGAGGGCCTGGAATCGACCCACAAACGACCAAGCCCTGAAGGGGCGGCCGGAACTGGGACACAGTTCCGGC
>JAYUGD010000764.1:0-1360 GCA_043767785.1 Zavarzinella sp.
TGGGACCGCAAGAGCTTCCTCGGCACCCAAGTCGCCGGCAAGACCATCGGCGTCATCGGCCTCGGCCGCATCGGCCGGGAAGTCGCCCGCCGGGCCGTCGGGCTGGACATGAAGGTCGTCGGGTACGACCCGCTCATCACGCCGGAGAAGGCCGCCGAGTTCGGCATCAAGGCCGTCGCCACGCGGGACCAACTCCTGCCGCTGTGCGACTACCTGACCATGCACATCCCGCTGACGGCCGACACCAAAGACTTCATCAGCGCCCGCGAACTGGCCATGATGCCCAAGGGCGCCCGCGTGCTGAACGTGGCCCGCGGCGGCGTCGTGAACGAGCAGGCCCTCGCGGACGCGCTGGCCAGCAAGCACATCGCCGGGGCCGGGATGGACGTGTTCCTCGAAGAGCCGATCCCGGCCGACAACCCCCTGTTGAAGGCCCCCAACGTCGTGCTGACCCCGCACCTCGGGGCGTCCACCGTGGAGGCCCAGGAGGCCGTCGCCGTCGAGGCCGCCCACTTGTTGGTGGACTTCTTGACCAAGGGCGTCATTCAGTGTGCCGTCAACATGGCGGCCGTCAACCGGGCCGAGATGGGCGAGATGCGGTTCTTCGTGGACTTGGCGCGCCGGCTCGGCATGTTCCAATCGCAAACGGTGCAAGGCTCCGTCCGCAAGGTGACGCTGCAATACCGCGGCGACTTGGCCAAGCGCAACACCAATCTGCTGACCGCCGCCTTCACCGCCGGCTTCCTCGAACGGCACCTGCTGCACGCCGTCAACATCGTGAACGCCCAAATGCTGGCCCGCGAGCGCGGCATTGAAGTGGTCACGTCCACCAGCGAACACAAGGGCGACTTCGCCAACTTGTTGCACACCGAAGTGGAAACGGAACTGGACACGTTCATCGCCGGCGGAACCTTGTTCGGCGACCGCTACCTGCGCCTCGTGCAACTCGGCGAGTTCCGGCTCGACAGCTACCTCGACGGCATCCTGATGGTCTTCCCGCACCAAGACGTGCCCGGCCTGATCGGCTTCCTCGGCACCGAGTTCGGCCGCCACAACATCAACATCGCCAGTATGAACCTCGGGCGCCTGAAGCCGGGCGGCGACGCCGTGGCCGTGCTGAATCTGGACTCCCAGCCGTCGGACGAGGCGTTGAAGGAAGTGGCCAAGCACCCGAAGATCAAGAGCGTGCAAGTGGTGAAGTTGCCGCCCGCCGGCGAGATGCCGGTGTGGTTCGGGTGAGGATCAATTTATCCAAGCAATGACCGTTTAGCCGCAATACCGTTCGTCTTCCCCCAAGTCATGGCCTCGTGGTAACTTGTGTTTACTGAAGACACACGCTGCCAGAGGAGGCCATGACGTG
>JAYUGD010000765.1:0-27457 GCA_043767785.1 Zavarzinella sp.
TGCCTTCTGTCTTTATCCGTGTTTCATCCGTGTTCGATCCGTGGCTAAAAAATGTCTTTTCTGTATTCCGGCCCCGCGCTCCTAAACGGGTTCGGATGAAATTGAGCCGTTGAAAGTAGAACGATGCCGTCTCTCCCCATCCCCCCCGCCACCGCCGTGCCGCTCTTGGCCCGCGAAGGCCCCACGAGCAATCTCGAAGGCCGCGAGGGCGTCCTTTGGATCCTCGCGGCCGGGATGATGTTGTTCGTCGGCATCGTGAAGGGCATTAACCTCGTCATCGTCCTCGGGTACGCCCTGCTCGGCCTGTTCGGGCTGAACTGGCTGCTCGCCCGGCGGTCGCTCACCGGCCTCGCCGCCCGCCGACTGGCCCGGTCCCCGATTTATGCGGGCATTCCGACCGAGTGGAACATTGAAGTCACGGATCGCGGCACGGGCACCGGGAACTGCCAATTGGAAGAATCGACGGCCGAGGGGGAGAGCCGGTGGTTCTTCGTGCGGACGCGCGAGCCGCGGGTCGAAGTGGTCCGCTGCCGGCTGACGTTAAGCACACGCGGCCGGCACGCCTTGCGGCCCCTGCGGGCCGTCACGTCTTACCCGTTCGGGCTGGTGAAGCACTCGCGCGAATTGCTCCCCGGCGACGACTTGATCGTGTTGCCGCGCCCGGCCCGCGTGGACGGGGAACGCCTGCGTACATGGCTGCTGCGGACGTGGGCCGGGCGGGACGAGGAGCAGCGGCGCCTGCGCCGCGTCGTGGACCGCGAGGCCGAGATTCACGGCCTGCGCGACTACCGGCCCGGGGACTCGCCGCGCCGCATCCACTGGAAGGCGACCGCCCGCCGCAGTCGGCTGACAGTGAAGGAGTACGAGGACGCCGCCCCGCCGCGGCTGCTGCTGATCCTCGACCCGCTCGTGGTGGGCAACTCGCTCGCGGCGGACACGGCGGCGCTGGAACTGGCCGTCTCGCTGGCGGCCGGCATCGTCCGCGAGTGGCGCCGGCAGGCCGGGGCGCGGCTCACGCTGATCGTCGCCGGCAAGGAGGCGAAGGCCGTCGATGGCCCCCCCGGCCCGGCCATCACCGAGCGCCAACTGGAACTGCTCGCCATGACCGAGGCGTGCGGGGACCCCGAACTGGGGACCGTGTTGCAAACGCTCACGCGGCAAGCGCTCGCGGCCCCCACGCTCGTCGTTAGCACGCGGGCCGACTCGCTGATGCCCTACGAGATTCACCGCCTGCTCGGCCGGACGGCCGCCTTCCTGTCGGTGGATCGCCCGGAAGGGTGGTATCAGTTTGACGCGGCGGACGCCTTTGGTTAACCGCCGTCAGGCGGTCCCGTTGGAGTTCCGCCTTGAGGCGGTCTTGAGCCTCAGACCCACGGGCGGCCGGCGAACCGAGTCTTCGAGGGTTCGCCTTGAAGGGTGACGGCCGTTCGCCCAAGGGGTCGGACCCTCGAAGACTCGGCCCTCCTGCCTACAGCGGCGGGGAGGTCACAGACCGCCTCAAGGCGGAACTCCAACGGGACCGCCTGACGGCGGTTTAACTGGCGGTTATTCCCGCCAACTTGCGCATGAAGTCCATGTACACCGCGTTCGTCCAGCCGAAGCCCTCGACCATGCCGTACAGGCCCTCTTCGGCGTGTTCCAGCGCGCCGGCCACGTTGTATTTTTCGGAGAGTGTCCCGCGCAAGCCGTACTCGTGCCGGCACGTCTCGCACCAGCGGCGGCGGATCTCGTCGGCCTCCTTGTGATAGCCGTAACGGTCTAAGCCGGCGGCGGTCAGCCATTGCAGCGGGGCCCAACCGTTCGGGTAGCCCCACTGGCGGCCGGCGCACGGCTCCAACGTCGTCACGATGCCGCCGGGCAGCAGGAACCGCGGCAGCCATTTCGCGACAAGGCGGGCGGCATGTTCCTTCGTCGCCCACCCGGCCCAGAGCGGGTAAAAGCCGGCGGCGCTCGGCAGCGGGTCGCGCTTCTCGGCCTTCCAGTCGAAGTCGAGGAAGAACTCGTCCTCGGGACTCCAGAAGACCTCCTGCATCACGGGGATGCGTTCTTCCGCGACGGCGGCCCAGTACTCGGCCCCGGTGCGGTCCCCCAACTCAGTGAACCACCCGGCGATATCCATTTCTCGGGCGTACAGGATGCTGTTCAGGCACACGGGCAGGAAGTCGAGCCAGCGGCCGGCCTCGGCCAGCGGGTTCATGCCGTCGCAGCGCGGCGAGTGGTCCCAGCCGCTTTCGCATGACGCCAGGAAGTGGCTGTAATTGATGTCGTGATACCGGGACAGGCCGCGGTACTTGCGGCGCTCGTGCGGGTGCTTTTCGCCGAGCCAACACGTCTCGTGCTCTTGGACGGCGAGGGCGGTCATCCGCTTCAGGAAGTCGGCCGTGCCGGGGTCGTTGCGGGCCTTCAACACGTTCAACGCGAGGTCAACCATCTTGGTAAAGAACGGCGGCTGGCTGCGGGACGTGAAGTAGTAGCGCGTGCCGTTGGGGATGAAGCCGAACCGCTCGATCAGGTGGGCCATGTTCTCGGCGATGTCGAGGATCAGCCAGTCGTGCGACGTGCCGACGAGGCCGAGCGCCATGAAGTAGCTGTCCCAGTAGTACAGCTCTTGGAACAGCGGCCGGTGGGCGTCGGCGCTGGGCACCAAGTACGCCCGCGGCACGCCGATCAGCGTCCCCTTGTCGGCCGGCTGGTGGCGGATCAGCCGTTCCCAAAACCCTTCGATGTACGCGGTGATGTCCGGGACCGTGGACGCGGACGGGGGGAAGGGGAAGACGCTCATTTGGCCCCCAGCAACACGGCCGCCTCGCCGGGGATGTGCCAGCTTTCTTCCGTGTCCAACGGCGCGGTGCCGTGCCCGCCGTACTTGGCCGCCTCGCTCGACCAGATCGGGTGCCAGTGCGTCCCGCTCGCCGGCGGGGCGAGCAGCGGTTCCGGCGCAGGGTCCAAGTTTAAGTCGCGGCCGAGGTTCACGACCAACAGCCGGTCTTCGCCGTCAGGCACAAAGAAGCGCATCACCAAGGCGGACGCCGATAGCACGGCCCCGTCGATCACGCGGCCGGCCTGGAAAGCCGGGTCCGCCTTGCGCAGGGCCAGCAGGTCTTTGTGCAGGGCCAGCCACTCGCCGCGGTTGGCCCGCTCGGTCGGGTCGAGCTTGCAGGCGTTGAACGTCTCCGGAGCGGCCGGGTCGGCGAACAGCCGTTGGCCGTCCGGGCTGGCCTGGCTGCGGAACCGCCGCAGCGATTCGCGCCGGCCGCGGCTCACCAGGGCCGCGAGGTCCGGATGGTGGTCCGCGAAGTACAGGAACGGCTTCGTGCTGGCGTATTCTTGCCCTTGGAAGAGCATCGGCGTCCCCGGCCCGAGCAGGAAATACGCCGTCATCGCCCGGTACTTGGCCGGGCTGGTGAGCTGGTGGACCCGCGAGCCGCGGCCGGAGTTCGCCACTTGGTCGTGGTTCTCGATGAACGTGACGAACTTGTGCCGCGGGATGTCGAAGGCCGGGCGGCCGCGGCGCTTGCCGTGCCAGCGGTACTGCTGTCCTTGGTACAGGAACCCCCACTTGGCGGCGCTGAGCAGTTCCTGCGGCGTGCCGTAATAGTCGGTGTAGTACCCCTCGTTCTTGCCGGTGAGGGCGACGCGGGCCGAGTGGTGCAGGTCGTCGTTCCACAGGGCCGTCAGCCCGCAGCCCCCCTTTTCCGGAGGCCGCACCAAGTCGGCCTCTTGCGGCTCGTTCTCGGCCATGATGTAGATGGTTCGCTTCCCCGCCGCTTCCCGCGCCGCCCGGCCGATGGCGGTGAGGACGTGTTCCGGCGAGTCGTCGATGATGGCCTGCGTGGCGTCCAGGCGAAGGCCGTCCAAGTGAAACTCGCGGATCCAGTACGCGGCGTTGGCGGTGAAGAACTCGCGAACCGGGCCGGACTGCTCGCCGTCGAAGTTGAACGGCTCGCCCCAGTCGGTGGTGTGCTTCGTGCTGAGGAATGGCGGGGCGAATTCGCGGATGTAGTTGCCGTCCGGCCCGAAGTGGTTGTACACCACGTCGAGGACGACGCCGAGGCCGAGCTTGTGGGCGGTATTGACGAAAAACCGCATGTCGTCCGGCGAGCCGTACTGATGGGTCGGCGCGAACAAGCAGACGCCGTCGTACCCCCACCCGAACGCCCCGGGGAAGGACGCGACGGGCATCACCTCCACGGCCGTCACGCCGAGGTCCACTAACTCGCCCAGCCGCTCGGCCGCCCCTCGCCACGTCCCGGCCGGGGAGAAGGTGCCGAGGTGCATCTCGTATAACACCTGCCCGGTTTCCGGCAAGCCGGGCCAGTCGGCGTCCTCCCATGGGAAGTCGGACGGCCCCGTCACCTGCGTCGGCCCGTGCGGCCCGTCCGGCTGGAAGCGCGACGCCGGGTCGGGAAAAAGAATCGCCCCGCCGTCCAGCCGGAAGCGGTACTTGGCCCCGGCCTCGACGTGTTCCCCTTCGCACCACCCGGCGAAGTAACCGCCCGGCTCCGCGGCCAGCGGGCACGTCGGCCCCCCCTCGAAGACGGCCTCCACGGTCGAACGGCACGGCGCCCACACGCGCAGGTGGACGCGGCCGTCAATCACTTCGGCGCCGACGGGGTACTGGCGGGCGGCGGGCATGGCTGTCCTCATGTCGATGGTCTGCTTCACTGTTAGGCACCCGGCGGTGAAAAGAACACCGCCCCGCCCGCGCTCATTCGCATTGACACGGCGGCGCGATATTAGGTAAGACGCGGAGGACGTGGCGCCCGGCCGCCGGCCGGGGCCTGTCGCGTGGTCACGAGTATTGCCGAGGACTTCTCGACCCGATGCTTTTCGTCTCACAGCAGTTTCTGGGCTTCATCACGGCGGTGTTGCTCGTCTATTGGGCCATCCCGGCGCACCGCGCGCGCATGGCGTGGCTGCTGGCGGCCAGCGCCGTGTTCTACATGAGCTGGAACCCGTGGCTCATCCTCCTCATTATGTTTTCGGCGTCGGTCGATTTCTTCGCCGCCTTGGCGCTCGAAAAATACGCCGACCCCCGCGTGCGGCGGGCGATCCTCGTCGGCAGCATCGGCGTCAACTTGGGGCTGCTGGCCTACTTCAAGTACGCGAATTTCTTCCTCGACAACCTGCACGGCCTCGGCAACTGGCTCGGCGTCAGCGGCGACCGGCGGACACTCAACGTCATCCTGCCCCTTGGCATCTCCTTCTACACGTTCGAGACCATCAGCTACATCGCAGACGTGTACCGCCGCCGGGTGCGGGCGGAGCGCAGCCTGTTGAACTACGCCCTGTTTATCCTGTTCTTCCCGCACCTGATCGCCGGCCCGATCGTGCGGCCCGGCGCCTTCCTGCCGCAGGCGCGGCGGCCCAAGCGGTGGAGTTGGGACCGCGCTTACCTCGGCGGGCGGCTCATTCTCATCGGGCTGGCGAAGAAGGCCGTAGTGGCCGACCACCTGGCCGCCGTCGTCGATCCGATTTTCGCCGACCCGGGGGCCTACGGCTCGGCGGCGTGCTGGCTCGCCGCCGTCGGCTACGCCTGCCAAATCTACTGCGACTTCTCCGGCTATTCCGACATGGCGATCGGCATGGCCCACCTGTTCGGCTTCAAACTGCACCAGAACTTCATCCTCCCGTACTTGGCGGCCAACATCGCCGAGTTCTGGCGGCGCTGGCACATCTCGCTCTCGTCGTGGCTGCGCGATTACTTGTACATCCCCCTCGGCGGCAGCCGGCACGGGGCGTGGGCGACCAACCGCAATCTGATGCTGACGATGCTCCTCGGCGGCCTGTGGCACGGGGCCAGTTGGACGTTCGTGCTGTGGGGCGCGCTGCACGGCGCCCTCCTCGTCCTGCACCGCTCGGTCGCGGGGCGGGCGTGGACCCGGCACGTCCCGCATGTCGTGAACGTCGCCGTCACCTTCCTGTGCGTGTGCGTCGGGTGGGTGTTCTTCCGGGCGCCGTCGCTGCCGGCGGCTCTCACCGTCCTACACCGCATGGCGTGGTCGGCCGCCGGCACACGTTTGAGCGAGGCGACGACGGCGCTTGTGCTCGCCCTCGTCGCCGCGGTCGCCCTCGAACACGTGCTGCGCGGCCGCCGCGGGCTGGGCCGCGGCTTCGCCCGCCTGCCGGACCCCGTCGTGGGCCTGGCGTACGCCGCGGCGGCCGTCGCGGTGTTCATCCTGATCCCGGAGACGGGCAAGGGCTTCATCTACTTCCAGTTTTGAGCGCCGCCATGACCCGCCGCCGTCCGAACGCCCGTAGCAGTCGCCGCGTCCTGGGGTGGGCCGCCGGCGGGTTTGTGGCCATTCAACTCGCCGGCGGCGTCATCCTCGATTACGCGTGCCCGGACGTGCGCTTCCCGCTCATGCGGTCAATGGTGGAGCAGTCCGTGGCCGAGCCGCGCCCCGCGGACGTGATCATTCTCGGCAGCTCCCGGTCAGACAAGTCGATCAACGCGACCGAGCTGACGTACGCGGTGCGAGATGCCACCGGGGACGCCGACTTCCGGGCCTTCAATGGGACCATCGGCTGGTCGGACGCCCTCACGATGGAGCTGGCGCTGAACCGCCTGTTGGCCGCGGGGGCGGCGCCGCGGGTGGTCATCGTGGAGATGACGCCCGTGACCGTCGCCCGCAACACGCAGTGGTACGTCACGCACACCCAGCGGCAGCTCCGCTGGGGGGACTTGCCGACGCACCTGGGCGAAATCGTCGGCTCCCACCGCGTCGGCGGCTTGGTACACGACCGCGTGGCGCCACTGTACGAGCACCGGTACGAAATCGTGAAGCGCCTCCGCGTCGAAACGGGCGTCTTCCCCCCGGCCCCGGCGCCGTACACGCCGCCGGCCGACCGGCTCCGGCCGGAGATGTCGGAGGAGAAGTGGACGGAGTTGCTGGCCCCGCGTCCGCTGACGGCCGAGGAGTCCGCCCGGGCCGGCGCCGCCGCCGACGGGGTGCGCCGCGAAGTCCGGGACTTCGGCCCGACGGGCAACGGCTTGGCCGCCCTGGAGCGAACGCTCGAGACCTGCCGCGCCCGCGGCATCCGCGTGCTGATCGTGGGCGTCCCGGTCTCCTCCGCGTACCGCGAATCGTGCGCCCCGGTGGACGTTGCCTACCGGGAGGTGCTGGCGGCCGTCTGCGCCCGGCACGGCGCGACGTTCTTCGACGCCCACGCCGCCCTGCCGGACCACCTGCTCTCGGACTACCACCACGCCACCCCCGACGGCGGCGTGGCCTTCGCCCGCCTGCTGGCGAGGCAGGCGGTGGCGCCGCTGGTGAAGCGCCAATAGCGCCCGACGGGCGGGGGACTCACGCGCCGCGTCCTGACACCAATACCGCCACCGGCAGGTGCTTCATCGCGTCGCCGACACGCAGCTTTCCCCCGGAGAGCGGGACGGGGTCGCCGGTCAGCGCATTGAGCCACGCGCCGGCGGGCAAGTCCATGATCGCCGTCTCCTTCCACTGGCCCAAGCCGATCGGCGGGCCGTCGGCGTCGGGGACCAACGACACCGTCAGGCGCGGGACGATGACGATGACGGTCTTGCCCTCGTGGCGGCGCTGGAACGCGAAGACGTGGTCGGCCAGCGAGCCGGTGACGGTCGCCGGGCGGTAGTCGCCGTCGCGGAACAACTCGGCGTGGTCGCGGCGGAATCGCAGGCAGCGGGCGACGATGTTCAGCTTGTCGTCGGGTTTCAGCGGCCCAGTTGGCAAAAGGCACTGCCGCAAATGGTCGTAATTCACGGGCCGGCGGTTGTCCGGGTCCACCAGGGAGTCGGTCCAATCTTCCGTGCCTTGGTACACGTCGGCGGCGCCGGGGGCCGTGCAGCGGACGACGGCTTGGGCCAACGAGTTCAGTTTCCCGTGGTGCGTCACGCGGCGGGCGAACGCGGTCAACTCCTGCAAGAAGACGCGGGATTTTTCATGGTCGAGGGCGGCGGTGATGAACGCCTCGACGGCCGCCTCGTAGTCCGTGTCCGGGTTGATCCAACTCGAATGGACCTTGGCCTCGCACAGGGCTTTGCGCATGTACGCCCGCACGCGGTCGCCGATGGCCGTCAGGTCTGGGGGGCTTTCCGGCCAAATTCCCACCAACGTCTGGTAAAGCAGGTACTCCTCGTTGGCATCCGGGGCGAAGGTGCCGTCGTCCAACTCGGTGCGGTGCGGGCGGTTCTTCTTGGCCCAGCCGCGGACGGCGGTCGCCCAGTCGTTCGGCATCTCGGAAAGGACGTTGAGCCGGGCGCGCACGTCCTCGCCGCGCTTGGTGTCGTGCGTGGACAGCGGGGACTGGCCGCCGGGCCGGGCCGCCAGGAAGGCGTGCAGTTCTTCCGGGGTGTTGCCGAACTTGCCCGGCTCGCCGCCGACCTCGTTCAGGGAGGCGAGGCGGTTGTACACGTAGAAGGCCGTGTCTTCGACCCCCTTGGCCGTCACGGGGCTGGTGACTTGTTGGAACTTGCCGGCGAAGTGGGCCTGCATGGCCCGGTACTCGGCCGTCGCCGGGCCGCTCGGAGAGTCTTTGAGCATCAGCGTGTCGCGGATGAAGTCGAACACCGCCTTGCCCGTGGACGGGTCGCGGCGGCGCGCTTGCCGGACGGCCGACAGGACGTGCCGGGCGTCCATCGCGTGCGTCGTGCCGTCCACATAAGAGCGGTACACGGGGAAGCAGGCGATCACCTCGCGCAGCGCGCGGCGCAGGCCGTTAAGCGTGAAGTCCCGCGACCGCAGATCGAGCCGGGCGAGGCGGTCCAACTGGTAAGCGAGGGCGTTCAATTCGCTGGCCAGCGAGGAGCGCATGATGAGGGACTTCTTGTGGTACACCATATCCCGGTAGTCTGTGGAGACGCCGGTGAACCGCGAGTACAAGTCCGTGAAGGCGTGCTCGTTGTCGCCGTCCACGAACACGCCGTTGACGGCCGCGACGAACTCGTACCCGGTCGTCCCGTCGCACCGCCACTCGGCCGGCAGCGGCTCGCCCTCGGCGAGGATCTTTTCGACGACGACGTACAGGTGGTTGGCGGTCTCCGCGGCGAAGCGCTGCTTCAATTGCGGTTCGATGTCGGCCCACGCCGGCTCGGCCGCGTCGCCGTGCAATCGCTTCGCCACCGCCAACAAATAATGCGTCTGCAACCGGGCGAGGTACTGCCGCGGGTCGAACAACCCGTCGGGGTGGTCGATGCGGAAGCCGTCGGCGACGCCGGCGGCGGCCAGGTCCAGCCACTTGTGGTGGACGGCCTCGAAGACCTCTTCCCGCTCCACGCTCAGGGCGGCCAGCTCGTTCACGTCGAAGAAGCGGCGGTAGTTGATCTCGTCCGTGGCGACGCGCCAGAAGCAGGCCCGGTAGGCTTGGGCTTCCAAGAGCGTGTCCATCGCCGCCCACGTCGCCGGGTCGCCGGGCGTGCCGTGCCACGCGGTCAGGTAGTAGCTGACGGCCTTGGCGGCGTCGGGGAACCGCTCCGGCAATTCGGCCAGCCGGCGGCGGATCACGGCGCACTCGCTCAGCCCGGCCCGCGTCCGCTCGGCGTCCGGCTCGTTCCGGCCGGGCAGGTGGGCCACGGCCGTCGCGATGCTCATCAGCTCCACGAAGTCCGGGTGGTCGGCGCCAAGCGCGGCCCGGGCGATTTCGCCGGCCGGCGGCAACAGAATGCCGTAGGTGCGCGGGTCGATGGGCAGCGTCATGTCGCCGTAGGTGACGACGAAGCGGCCGTCGATGAGTTTGACGGTGAACGCCCCCGACTCCAGCGCTTGGCCGTACGGTTCGCCCAAGATGGGGAGCAAGAGCCGGCCCTGCATCCCCGGCCGCGGGGAGTCGTTCCACGCGATGTCAAAGTAACCCGCGAACGGCGAGGCGGGGCCGTGCTCCAGCACGTCCCGCCACCAGGCGTTGTCCCCGGTCACGCACATGTGGTTGGGGACGATGTCGAGCAGCAGTCCCATGCCGCGGGCGTCGAGTTCGGCGCGCAGGCGGGCCAAGTCCTCTTCCGTGCCGATCTCGGGGTTCAGCGTGCGGTGGTCGGTCACGTCGTACCCGTGAGCGCTGCCGGGCCGGGCGGCGAGGAACGGGGAGGCGTACAGGTCCGTCACGCCCAAGTCGTGCAGGTACGGGAGCAAGGCGGCCGCGTCGCGGAAGGTGAACCCGGCGTGCAGTTGCACGCGGTACGTCGTCAGCGGCACACGCCGGCGGCGGGCGGCCTCGGCGAGCGTGGCCGCGACCAGTTGTTCGTGGGCGGTCATGTTACAGCCCCCCGGTCGAGAGGGGCCGCGGCTTTTTCGCCTTGTCGGCGTGCCGGATGGCCTCGGCCTGCAACGGCGTCACGGCCGGGGCCGGCTCGCGCAGCGGCCGCGTGCGGAACACCGCCAGACTGCGGGCCAGCAGCTTCCGCTTGCCGTCGCTCGGGCCGCGCTGGGCGTCGTCGGCCGTGTCGAACAGCAGTTCCCACGGCTGCCCGACGGCCGCGGCCGGCAGCGAGAAGTCGCGGTCCTGTTGGGCCGGGTTCAGCGCCAAGAAAATCGTGTCCCCGACGACCGGCTCGCCGAAGGCATCGACTTCGCCGATCAGGTCGCCGGCCAGGCGCATGCCCAGGTGGAGGGCTTGGCCCTCCCAGTCCGGGTCGGCCATCTCGCGGCCGTCGGCGGTGAACCACGACACGTCCGAGACGCCGCCCCCGCGGATGGGCCGGCCCTGGAAGAACGTCCGCCGCCGCAGGGTCGGTTGTTCTTTCCACAAGAGGTTCACTTGGCGGACGAATTTCAGGAACGCCTCGCGGTCGGCGTCCGGCTCCCAGTGCAGCCAACTGAGGTCGTTGTCCTGACAGTAGGTGTTGTTGTTCCCCTGCTGCGTCTGGCCAAGTTCGTCCCCGGCGAGCAGCATGGGGACGCCCTGCGAGAGGAGCATGGTGGCGTAGATGTTGCGGCGCTGGCGGGCGCGCAGGGCCTTGACGCCGGCGTCGTCGGTCGGCCCCTCGGCGCCGCAGTTCCAACTGCGGTTGTGGTCCCCGCCGTCGCGGTTGTCCTCTTTGTTGGCCTCGTTGTGCTTGCCGTTGTAGCTCACGAGGTCCGCCAGCGTGAAGCCGTCGTGGCACGTCACGAAATTCACGCTGGCGTACGGGTGCCGGCCGCTGCGGTCGTACAGGTCTGGGGAACCGACGAGGCGCGTGGCCAGCGTCCGCGTCGGCACCGGGCCGCCGGCCCACAGCTCGCGGATCGTGTCGCGGTACTCGCCGTTCCATTCGGCCCAGCCGGGCGGGAAGTTGCCGACCATGTACCCCTCCGGCCCCACGTCCCACGGCTCGGCGATCAGCTTGACGCGGGACAGCACGGGGTCTTGGTGGATGATGTCGAAGAACGTCGCCGCCCGGTCGGCGTTGATGCCCTCGCGGCCGAGGGTGGTGGCGAGGTCGAAGCGGAAGCCGTCCACGTGCATTTCCAGCACCCAGTAGCGAAGGCTGTCCATGATGAGTTGCAGGACGCGCGGGTGGGCCATGCGCGGCGTGTTGCCGCAGCCCGTGAAGTCCATGTGGTAGCGCGGGTCTTCCGCGGAGAGGAAGTAGTAGGTCGCGTTGTCCGCGCCGCGGAAGGAGAGCGTCGGCCCGCGGTGGTTTCCCTCGGCCGTGTGGTTGTACACCACGTCCAAGTACACTTCGATGCCGCTGGCGTGCAGCGTGCGGACCATGCTCTTGAACTCGCGGACGGCCGCCGCCGGGTCGTCCGGCTTCGTGGAGAAGCGCGGGTCGGGGGCGAAAAAGC
This sequence comes from Zavarzinella sp., assembly GCA_043767785.1. Taxonomy (GTDB): domain Bacteria; phylum Planctomycetota; class Planctomycetia; order Gemmatales; family Gemmataceae; genus Zavarzinella. Next base: position 11,739 of record JAYUGD010000765.1, read on the forward strand.
CGAGCGTGTTGTAGCCCCAGTAGTTCGACAGGCCCTTTTCTTGCAAGTGCCGGTCGTCGGCCCGGTAGTGGATCGGCAGCAGCTCCACGGCCGTCACATTCAGGGATTTCAAGTGCTTGACCGCCGCCTCCGAGGCGACGCCGCCGTAGGTGCCGCGCAGGTGTTCCGGCACGCCGGGCATGTTCTTGGTGAAGCCCTTCACATGCACTTCGTAAATCAGCGTCTCGTGCCACGGCCGGCGCAACAGGCGGTCGTCCCCCCAAGTGAACGCCGAGTCCACGACGGCCGCCAGCGGGGCGAATGCGGCGCTGTCCCGCGGGTCCAGCGCCAAGTCTGCCTGCTCGTGGCCGATGGGGTAGCCGAACAGGGAGTCGTGCCAGACGACGTTGCGGCCGACGGCCTTGCCGTAGGGGTCGAACAGTACCTTGTGCCGGTTGAAGCGGTGCCCCTTGGCCGGCTCGTGCGGGCCGTCCACGCGGTAGCCGTACAGTTGACCGGGCAGCACGTCGGGCAGGTAGGTGTGAAAGACTTGGTCCGTCCGCTCTTTCATGGGGATGACGGTCGCCTCCCGCTTGGCCTTGGCGTTCTTGAACAGGCACAGGTCGGCCCGCGTGGCGTGTTCGCTGAACAGCGCGAAGTTCACGCCCGCCCCGTCCCACGTCGCCCCGAGGGGGTAGGGTTGGCCCGGCCAGCAGCGCATGGTAACTCTCTCCGGTGAATCCCAAGGGGATATGCAATCACAGCGCCGAATCAAACGCATTCTTAGGCGGGTGTCGCTCGGGAATCGAATGCGGAGCTGAGGGACGGGAGAATTCTGACTGATCGTGGGCCGGCCTTTTACCTCACCCCCTAACCCCCTCTCCGAAGCGGAGAGGGGGGACCAACCCAAAGACGACTTCGCCCACTTGCTCCCCCTCTCCGTTTCGGAGAGGGGGCCGGGGGGTGAGGTAAACGACTCCCTCGATGCGATGGCGTCCTCTTCAGCCATTCACTAATCTCACTTCATGGCCTTCGACCCCCACCTGCCGACGCGGGCGGCCGTGCGCGACTACTTCGCGGGCAACGGCCCCGTCGCCGACGCGGCAGCCGCGTTCTTCGCGGCGCCGACGCACGCCGCGGGGCGTGACTTGCTGCGGGCGTACTTCCGCACGCACCGGCCGGGGGACGTGGCCGGCTTGCGCATGGCCGTCGCCAGTTTCGCGGACAAGCGACTCGTCCGCGGCGTGGTGCAGTCGGTCCTCGACGACGAGGAGACGTTGCGGCAAGTCGCGGCCAAGTCGTACCCGCACCCCATCGGCTTCGACAAGTTGGTGCTGGACGACGACCGGGCGACCGGATTCAAGTTCCGGTTGCACGTCTACTGGCGCGGGGCCAACTTCGCGGCGTTGGAGCGGCTGCACCTGCACCGCTTCGAGATGGCCTCGGCCATCGTCACCGGCGAATTGACCAACCACGTCTGGCGCGTGGCCGACTACCGCCCGGCGAACGCGCATTTGCCCGCGCTGGCCGTGCGGGCCGACGGCGACGGCGGCGAGCGCAAGAACTTCGTGGCCTACTCCGGCTACCGGCGCGACGCCGCCGGGAACTTGCGCAAGACGCACCTCGGCGAGTGTGTGCTGGAGAAGGGGCCGGCCGAGACGTTCACGTCCGGGGACGCCTACGCCCAAGTGTTGGAGGACGCCCACTTCGTCGAAACCAACGCGGAGACCGGCTTCGCCAACGGCGACTTCTGCTCCACGGTGTACGTCCACGGCCCCTCTTTAACCGACGGCGCCGGCCGCACGCTGCCGGTGTTGTTCGAGGAGCAGCGACTGGCCGACGACGACCAGTTGATCCAGACCATCCCGGCGATGACCCCGGAGGACTTGCGCAAGAGTCTGACCCGATACCGCGACACGCTGGACGAAATCCTGAAGTTCTACGACTGGGTGTACGACCCGAAGCACGGCCGCAACCTGTCGGCCGGCATGGTGGCCGGCTACCTGCTGTGCGAGGCGTTCCACACGCCACACGCCATCGACGTGTTCGAGAAGCAGTACGAGCGGTGCAAGGAAATTCTCCAACGCCACGAGACGGCCGTGCGAGACTGCTTGCAAGGCGACGGCTGCCCGCCGGCCGACCGCACGGGCCGGTACATCACCTTGCTCGTGGCCAAGGCGAAAGCCCACGCGGCCGGGCCGGCGGCGTGGCTGGCGGACAACGGCTCGCTGACCAAAGAAATGTGGCGGTACTTCGGGGCCATCCGCGGTGAGGCGGGCGAGACGATCACCGTGCTCAAGCCCGTGTGGGCCGGCGTCGTGAAGCGCAAACTGCCCGGCGGCATGCACCACGGCCACGTCGCCGCCATGATCGAGGCCGCCTACGACGCCAACCACATGGCGATGAAGGCGTTCGCGGCCGGCGCGACCGGGACGGCCAAGGACGACTACAACGTCGTCAGCGCCGCCGACGCCGAGATCGAGGCCCACATCGTCCGAGTTCTGAAGACGCACTACCCCGCCTACCACTTCCACGGCGAGGAGGGGGGCGATTCATCCCAAGCCGCCCCGCGTGCCGGCGACCGCCGCTTCCTGATCGACCCGCTGGACGGCACCCGCAACTTCGTGGGCGGCCGCGAGGAGTTCGCCGTCTCCATCGCCTGCCAAGAGCGGACGGCCGCCGGGTGGGAGACGACCGACGCCGTCGTGTCCCACCCGCCGACCGGCAAACTCTTCTGGGCCGAGCGCGGCGCCGGGGCCTTCCTGATCGAGCGCAACGACTTGGGAACCCGCCTGTTCCTGCCGCCCGCCCCGCCCGCCCCAGACAACCCGCTGCTCGGGCAACTGATCGACTTCAGCGCCACCGGCCTCGGCATCGACGGCCAAGTCGCCGTCTTCCGCGACCTGCTGACGCAAGGGGCCAGATTCCGCAACGGCGGCGCCGTCGGCCTGATCCTCGCGAGACTCGCCGGCCGCGGCGGGACTGGCGCCATCATCACCGCCAAGGACCACGACGTGGAAGCCGCCCTGCTGATCGCCAAAGAGGCCGGCGCGACCGCGTCCCAGTTCACCTTCCCCCGCCCACACGGCCAAGTGACGGCCACCATCGCCGCCGTCACGCCCGCCCTGCACGACGCCCTGAAAACCGCCGCCGTAACCGCCGCCGGAACCGCGAACCAGAAACCCGCCGCCGTGTCTTGACGGGGTTCCCGCGAGTCATAACTTGAACGGACACTGATGCCGAGGTGGCGGAATTGGCAGACGCGCTAGCCTCAGGAGCTAGTACTCGCAAGGGTGTGCAGGTTCAACTCCTGTCCTCGGCACTGCCTTGCGGGGCAGGCGGTTACGACACATCGTGACTGCCTGCCCTTTCTCGTTTTAACAGCCTTTGGCAACATTTTGATAACGGCGTCGCTCTCGCATGGCACCTGTGTTGCCACGGAGCTACCAAATGGCCGGCCTCCAAGAACGCGGCGGCTCCTACCGGATCATCTTCCGGCACCACGGCAAGCGGCACAGCCTCCCCGTCGGCAAGGTCGACCCGTCGGAGGCCGAGGCCCAGGTCGACTACCTCCTCATGCGGCTGAAGCAACGGTTGGTCTCCCTGCCGGACGGGTGCGACATCGTCACCTTCCTCCGGAACGACGGCAAACTTTCTGACGCCCGCCCCGTCCTGCCCGAAGCCAAGCGGAAGGCCGCCATGTTGCGGTGCATCCGCGCCTGCTCCTCGTACAGTTGCGCGGCCGACGGGTGACACACCGCCGCCAGCGGCGAATCGGCCCACCCGGCCGGGGCCAGTTCGGCCATCACATCGGCCCCCGCCCACCCGTTCGGGAAGAGGGCGGCGAACTCCGTCCGCAATTCGTCTTGGGTCATTTCCGGCCGGTCGTCGAACGTGTTCATTGGTTAGTCCCCGACTCAGAAGTGGAATCATCCGGCCTTCAACCGATGTTAGGCGAGTGCGGTTCCCCCGGACAGCCACGTCCGTCTTGATGACCGCTCACGCGCGCATGCGGGCAAGCATGTAGAATGACGGCCCTCGGCATGTTGCCGTCATTCCGTTCGACGATTTATTGTCAGGAGCCACGATGCCCCCGTCTGGACCTTCTCCGTCGCTGTTCTTCACCACCGTGAACGCCTACCAGCGGACCGAGGCTCTGCGGGCCGCAATCGAGTTGGACTTGTTCACCAAGGTCGCCGCCGGGCACCGCACCGCGGCGACCATCGCCGAAGCGACCGGGGCGTCCCCGCGCGGCGTCCGCATTCTGGCGGACTACCTCACCACGCTCGGGTTCTTCCGCAAAACCGCCGACCAGTACGAACTCACGCCGGACGCGGCGGTGTTCCTGAACCAAGCCTCGCCGGCGTATCTTGGCGGCGCGGTCGAGTTCCTGCTCGCCCCGCAACTGCGGGAGTGTTTTCAGAACCTGACCGCGGCGGTCCGGCGCGGCGGGACGGCCACCTCGGACGAGGGGACGGTTTCGGACAACAACCCGATCTGGGTGCCGTTCGCCCGCGCGATGGGGCCGCTGATGCGCCTGCCCGCCCAACTCCTCGCCGGCCTGATCGACGGGGACCGCTCGCGGCCGCTGCGCGTCCTCGACGTAGCGGCCGGGCACGGGCTGTTTGGCCTCGCGGTCGCGGAACAGTTCCCGAAGGCCCACGTCACCGCATTGGACTGGCCCGCCGTGCTGGCGGTGGCAGCCGAGAACGCGAAACAGGCCGGCATGGCGGACCGGCACGCCCTGCGCCCGGGAAGCGCGTTCGACACCGACTGGGGCGGCCCGTACGACATCGTGCTGCTGACGAATTTCTTTCACCACTTCGACGTGCCGACGTGTACGCAATTGGCGAAGAAAGCGCACGCGGCGCTCGCCCCGGGCGGCCGGGCGCTGACCGCGGAATTCATCCCCGAACCCGACCGCGTCACCCCGCCAGAAACCGCCGGCTTCGCCCTAGTCATGCTCGCCACCACCGCCCGCGGCGACGCCTACACCTTCGCCGAGTACAACGCCATCTTCACCGCCGCCGGCTTCGCCCGCAGCGAATTCCACCCCCTCCCGCCGACCTCGCAACAGGCGGTGGTGTCTTTCAAGGACTGAGGCGAATGATTGAAGAGGCGGGCATATGCCATGGTCGCAGTCCAAACAGGGATATACGTTCCTTTTCCCTTCCGGGGATGGACCGGCTGCACTCAGACGACACACGCATCCACGAACTCTTGAAGACGGTAATAAAGCGTGTGCGACTGCTTGAGCCAATCGGCCGGATTGGCGAAAGTCCCAGTGGCAGTTGTAAGACCCGGCGAGACCGCGAACGACCCGTCGGCAAGTAAGAATGGTGGAACCTTCGCTGAACCGAGTAAGTATCCTCGGCCCGGGTGCAAGTGTTCGATAGCAGCGAAAGAGTCTCCGAGCGTTAATAAGTCTGTAAGTCGATCCTTGAAGGGGCTGTTCACGATGCGAGACCAAGCTGCTTTCCGCTCTTGTTGGACGGCGGCCTGAACATCTGCAAGCGGAGGCAGCCCGGCTCCTTGGAGGGCGGCCTCTAACAGTGGGGCGGGATCTTTCCCCCCGGCTTTCGGAGCATATTGGACTAACGAGAGGTACAGATATCCGCGGTCGCAGTTCGACCGCATCGCCTCGTTCTTCTCTCCCCAAGCGGCGAATTCAGTTGGGATCCGCAGGCGTGAAAACATCTCCGTCGGGAGGTTCAGGCTCAGCCAAGCAAAGGCAGAGGCGTTTAAGAACGCCGTCAGCGGATTTGGGGTACGAGTTCGCGCAGCGTAGCAGTGTGCGGCGACTGTGTAGAGAGTCAAGGACGGGTCGTAAAACATCTTAGATATATTCTCGGTCCAATTTTTGACGTCGATCATCTTCACCGGGTCATTCCCAGCACTGTCACAGAAAGCCATCCCGACGAACATCTCGGAAGCCATCGCCCGCACCTCGAGCAGCGACGCCACCGAGAATGGTACACGGCAGATGAACTCATTGTCATGATGCCGCCCGAAGCGAGTGAAGACAATCGGCCGTTCTTGTTGTTCGCGGCCATTGGCATCCAACTGCGACCCCATCGAGAAGTGGTTTTGCCACGGATTGCCGTCGTATGGCTCAAGCGCGAGGTCGGCGTACTCTGTGTAGTAGCTTGTGAAGTCAATCGTCCGGAGCTCCCGCATCATCCGGGGGATCTGCTCGTAACCGGCCAAACTGCCGCTGGTTCGAATGGCGTATACCTCGAACAGGCGGACAAGCAAGTCCCGACCCCAAACGGTAGAGGTGTGGTCGGAGAAGTGTTGGACCTCATGAACGAGCAGAGGGATCACTTTCAATTGGGCCGGAAACTCCTTCTTGCCGAAGGCGGCACCTAACTCGTTTCGGTCGACCGAGCGCAAGTCGATGGTCTGACCAAAGTAGTCGTAGGATCCGAGTGTGTTCGTACTCGGGAAGGGCTTCCAACGACCGGTCATCTCAGCCAGCATCTGCCGCGGAGTGAGTAAACGAAAGTATGATGGCAGCGACAACGCGAACTCCTCGAAGTGACCTCAGCGGACCTTATTCAGTAAGCCAGACACATCTGTACCATTACTGGTTCGGCGTCATCAGAATACACGCCTGTCAACTCACAACGCGACGTACTAAACCGCCAATCATCGGCGCCACGAATAAATGCCCTCGGCAACGATGTTATTCTCGCACTCTGTCGGATTGGAAAGTGTTTGGACACCTGCCTTGAAATCGACAGGGTAAACTTGGCGAAAAATATATGTTATTTCCCGATGCAGAATCGCGAGAAAATCCGGTCCAGTAAGTCATCCGTATAAACCGCCCCGACCATCTCGCCAAGTTGATCCAACGCCAATCGCAGTTCCAGCGCCAACAGTTCGGCGGGTTCTTTGAAGAGAACAATGTGGTGGGCGGCCCTCAAATGCGTCAACGCCTGCTCGACGTGGTGTTTGCAGCGGCTCAGGCTCGGGGCCAAGGCTGCCGTGCGGGCTTCGCGGGCTTGTTGACCGAGGTGCGAGGTCAACTCCGGGAGGCCGAGGGCGGTTTTGGCGCTGGTGATGAACGCTACCGCCGTGACCGGCGCGAGGTCGGCTTTGGTCAGCACCAAGGTCGGCGGGCGTGTCGTCTGCAATGCCGGCGGCGGCTTGATCGGTTCCGGTTGCTCCACCCAGACGGTCGCTTCGACGCACCACAGCACCAAGTCGGCTTGGCGGGTCTGCTCGCGGCCCAGTTTTTGGGCCTGCTGCTCGATCACGTTGCCGGCGTCCTGCCAGCCGGCGGTGTCGATCAACTCGATGTTCAGGCCCTTCAGCGTGACGGTTCGCGTCAGGTAGTCTCGCGTCGTGCCGGCCACGGGGCTGACAATGGCCGCCGCGCTGCCGGCCAAGACGTTGAAGAGGCTGCTTTTCCCGGCGTTCGGCTCGCCGACGAGGGCGACGCGGAACGGGCGGTCGCTGACGGCCCGCGAGTCGAGTTGGCGTTTCAAGTTGGACAGGTGGGCCATGCCCGCGCCGACGCGCAGGAGAATCTGCGACTCGTCCACGAACTCGATGTGCTCGTCCGTGAAGTCGAGGGCGGCCTCCACATCCGCGAGAAGGTTCAGCAAGTCTTCCCGCAGACCTTGCAGCGGGTGCGTCATGCCGCCGGCGAGTTGCGAGAGGGCGGACTTCAACTCGTCGTCCGTCCCCGCGTGGATGACGGCCAACACCGCCTCGGCCTGCGTCAGGTCTTTCTTTCCGGCAAGGAACGCCCGCATCGTAAACTCGCCGGGTTGAGCCGCCCGCGCCCCGTTGTCCAAGAGCGTGGCGATCAGCAAATCCACCAGCGGCGGGCTGGAAATGGTATGAATCTCCGCGCAGTTCTGTCCGGTGTAACTGCGGGGGCCGGGCATCACGTACACGTCGGCGGGGAGCGGGGAATGAACGTCAGGAAGCGTGAGGCCAACGGGGACGATGCCGCGTTCGTTGAGCGGTTGATTGGCAACAGCGGCGACGACATCAAACGCGGTCGGGCCGCTGAGGCGAATCACGGCCCGCAGGCCGGGGCCGGGGGCGGACGCGAGGGCGACAATGGTGTCATCGAGGTGCATGAGGGCATTTTACGGGCCGAAGGTGAAATAAAGAATGTCCCGCCCTTTCCGTCGCGGGCCGTGTTCCGTATGAAACACCCTTCAAACGATTGTCGGGCAAAACTAGGGAAAATCGCGTGCCGGAAGTGGCCGAGCCACTCCCGCCCGGTAGGACAGTTGATCTATGGCCAAGCAAGTAACCGCACAAGTCAAGTTGCAATGCCCCGGCGGACTCGCGACCCCCGCCCCGCCCGTCGGCCCGGCCTTGGGCGCGCACGGCGTGAACATCGGCATGTTCGTCAAGCAGTTCAACGAGCGCACCGCGCCGCTGAAGGGCATGATGACGCCGGTCGTCATCACCGTGTACTCGGACCGCTCGTTCGAGTTCGTCATTAAGTCCCCGCCGGCCGCCGTGCTGCTCAAGCAAGCCGCCGGCCTGCCGATCGAGAAAAAGGCCGCCGGCAAGCAATTGCCGGCCGAGTCGCTGGCCAAGAAGTCCGGCCGGTACGCCGGCTTCAAGGTCACCAAGAAGCAAGTGGCTGAGATCGCCGAGAAGAAGAAGGCCGACCTCGGCGCCCGCGACGCCGAACACGCCGCCCGCATTATTGAAGGCACCGCCCGCAGCATGGGGATCACGGTCGAAGGCTAAACCCCTCCGCTCCCTCCCGCCTTGGCGATTGACACAACCTCCGCGGCGCCAGAACCGGCGAATTCTGGCGCGGGAGGTCCGTTTGTTTGTGACACGGCCCGGAAGGGCCAATACTGGCTCGGGGGAGGAGACGCCGCTCCGCGGACCCCGGCCCACAGGAATGATTGATATGGCAGACACTCCCGAAGCGGCCCCCGCCGCCGACACTCCGACAACCGCCCTCAACGTGGCCGCCGCGACATCGGCCCCCGCCGCCGCGACTCCGGCCGCCGGGTCGGCTCCGGCCGCCGCGGCCCACGAACCCGTCAAATCCCGGAAACGGGCCGGGTTCCCGCCGAAGCGTGGCAAGAAGCTTCGCCAACTGATCAAGAGCCAAGCCGCCCGCGTGGAAAAAGAGGGGACCGTCCCGCTCAAGAAGGCTCTCACGACGCTCAAGTCGCTGAAGCGGGTCAAGTTCGACGAGACCGTCGAAGTCCACATGAAGCTCGGCGTCGATCCGAAGCAGGCTGACCAGGCCGTCCGCGGCAGCGTCGGGTTGCCGCACGGGATCGGCAAGGCCGTCCGCATCCTTGTGTTCGCACAAGGCGCGGACGTGGAGAAGGCGAAGGCGGCCGGGGCCGACTTCGCCGGCGGCACGGAACTGATCCAGAAGATTCAGACCGAAGGCTGGCTTGACTTCGACGTGGTGCTGGCCGCCCAAAACATGATGGGCCAAGTGTCCCGCCTCGGGAAAGTTCTCGGGCCGCGCGGCCTCATGCCGACGCCGAAGGCCGGCACGGTGGTCGCCGCCAACGGGGATGTCGGGTCGGTCGTCAAGGAGTTCAAGGCCGGGAAGGTCGAGTACCGGGCCGACGCCGGCGGGTGCGTCCACGCGGGCGTGGGCAAGATGAGCTTTGACGAAGACAAGTTGGTCGACAACATCAACGCCTTCGTCGAGCAAGTGCGGTCGGTCAAGCCGTCCGGCGTGAAGGGGAATTACATCCTCTCCGTCGTGATCTCGGCGACCATGTCCCCCGGCATCCGGATCACCTTCTAACCCAAGGCCGCGCGGGCCGGCCCCCGAAAGGGAGAGGCGACCGCGGGAGAACATAACCATGAGCAAGCTAGTAAAGTCCCTCGAATACGCCGCCTTGGAAAAGACCTTCAAGGGCGTGCGCGACCTGCTGCTGATCACCCCGACCAAGGTGGACGCGGCCTTGGACGTGAACTTCCGCAAGACGCTGCGGGAGCAAAAGATCACCGTCAAGATGGTCAAGAACAGCCTGACCCAGAAGATCCTCACCGCCCAAGGCGTGACGGTCGATTCCAAGCACTGGGCCGGCACGACGCTGGTCGCCTGGGGCGGGGACTCGATCAAGGGCCTGTCGAAGGCTGTTGACACCCTCATCAAGGCGATCGAAAAGAAGGACCCGAAGGCCAAGGACAAGCTGGTCGTCAAGGCGGCCGTCGCCGACGGGCAGACCGTCTCGATGAAGATGGCGATGGAAATGCCGACCCGGCTCGAAGCCATCGGTGAGATCATCTCCATGCTGCTCGGGCCGGCGTCCGAGATCGCCGCGGCCCTCACCGGCCCGGGCTCGCAGTTGGCCAGCCAGCTCACGACGCTGGCCGACCGCAAGGAAGACCCGGCCCCGGCCCCGGCGGCCGAAGCCACCGCGGCGGCCGACGCCCCGGCTCCCACGACGGACTCCCCCGCGGCCTGACCGCCGCGGGTTTTTGAATCAGCTATTACGCTTCGCCGCCAGCTTCAGCGGTCTGCGATTTGTGTCAATAAAGTATTGTTCAATTAACGAAAAGGGATCCCATGAGTGACGCAGCCGTTGCCTCCGACATCAAGGAAATCGGGGACAAGATCGCGAACCTGACCATCATCCAGGCCGTCGCGTTGAAGGAATACCTCAAGCAAGAGTACAAGATCGAGCCGGCCGCCGGCGCCCCGGCCGCCGCCGCCCCGGTCGCGGTCATGGAAGAGAAGAAGGCCGACCCGACGGAATTCAACGTCACCCTCGAAGGGGGCTACGACGCCGCCAAGAAGATCGGCATCATCAAGGTCGTCCGGGAAATCACCGGGCAGGGCCTCGCCGAAGCCAAGGCCACCGTGGAAGGCGCCCCGAAGGTCATCAAGGAAAGTGTGGACAAGGCCACGTCCGAGAAGATCAAGAAGTCGCTGGAAGACGCCGGCGCCAAGGTCTCGATCAAGGGCGTCTAAGGCGGACAATGTACTCATCACACTCCGTGTGATGATATTTGGCCTTCCTCATTGGGAAAACGATTTGCCCACTGGGATGCCAAGATCATCACACGGAGTGTGATGAGTACATAAGAGCGGAAGCGGTGAGCCTGACTCTGCGATCACGCCTCCAACCCGTTGTCAAAAGAAAAGTGAAAAATATTTCGACCCGGCCCATCGACGTTGTCGGTGGGACCGGGTACGATGTCTTTTACGCACGACTATGTGGACACTTGAATCCATCCGGGGCGACTTGCCATCGAATGGTGTACTTATGTCCATGAAGAATTGGGGCGTGTCCCAGCCGCCGGGATTGGTCCGCGTCGCCCACCTTTTTAATGCCGCCGTGGTGACAATGCGCAACCCGAGTCCGCCATTCTCGCCCCCGACGCCGCCGACCACACCACTTACGGAGGACCGACATGTCCGAGGGAACAACCACCCACTGGATAACTTGGTCCGCCGGCCGCCGTCCCGCGTAACCGCCCTGACTTTCCAACACTCATAACCGAACCGACGCGGTGACGCAAGGTCCGTTAGAAAACGGGCCGGGCGTCCGCGTCATTTTGTCCCGCTCCGAGGGAGACTTTCCGCATGGCTATCCCGTCCCAGCGCATCATCCGGCCGACCACCATCCGCGACTTCGGCCGCGTGGGCAACTCCGTGGAGGTCCCGCCCCTCACCGAAGTGCAGACGAAGTCCTACGACCGCTTCCTGCAACTGGACACGCCCGCCAACAAGCGGACGCCCACCGGCCTCGAAGGGGTGATGCAGGAAATCTTCCCGATCGAGAGCTACGACAAGAAGATCACCCTCGAATACGTGAAGTTCGAACTCGGCAAGCCCCGCTACGAGCCGGACGAGTGCCGACAACTGCGCCTCACCTACGGCCGGCCGTTCAAGGTGTGGCTGCGCCTCCGCAAGGGGGACGGCCAGCCGGTGGAAGAGGAAGTGTACCTCGGCGACATGCCCATCATGATCGGCGGCGGCGAGTTCATCATCAACGGGGCCGAGCGCGTCGTCGTCTCCCAGTTGCACCGGTCCCCCGGCGTGGACTTCGTGATGGAGCAGGACGGCGACCTGAAGCTCCACTCCTGCCGCATTATCCCGGAGCGCGGGAGCTGGATCGAGATCAACGTCTCCAAGAAGCAGACGTTCGGCGTCCGCATTGACCAGTCCGGGAAGTTCAGCGCCATGACGCTGCTGCGGGCCATGGACCCGCAGTACTCGACCAGCGCCGCCATCATCCGCGAGTTCTACGTCCACGAGACGATCAAGGCGAACTCGGCCGCCGCCCGCGCCAAGCTGATCGGCGACCCGGACGCGGAAATCCCGCCGATGTATGCCGAGGACGACGTGATCGACCCGGACACCGGCGAGGTGTACGTGGACGCCGGCGCCCCGTTCACGCGCGAGGCCGTGGACCGCATCGCCACCAGCAACATCAAGGAAATCGCGGCCCTGTCCCCGCCGAAGGACCCGATCATCCTGGAGTCGATCAAGGAAGACGGGACCGACTCCCACGAGTCCGCCCTGCTCAAGATTTACCAGAAATTGCGGCCGGGCAACCCGCCGCAACTGGAGAAGGCCAAGGAGCTGTTCAAGGAAAAGTTCCTCGACCAGAACCGCTACCGCCTCGGCCGCGTCGGCCGGTTCCGCGTCAACCGCAAGTTCAACCAGAACGTCCCCGAGACGGAGATGACGCTCCGGGCCGAGGACTTCGTCAACGCCATCAAGTACCTGCTCCGGCTGCGGGAGGCGAACAAGTCCAAGGAAGACGAAGCCCGGTACAACGTGGACGACATCGACCACTTGGGCAACCGGCGCCTCCGCACCATCGACGAGTTGGCGGCCGACGAAATGCGCAAGGGCTTCCTCAAGCTCCGCCGCACCGTGCAGGAGCGGATGGCCTCCCGCGCCGAAGAGGAAATGTCCCCCCGGGCGCTCATCAACCCGAAGAGCGTGTCCGCGGCCATCGAGTACTTCTTCGGCCGGTCCGAACTGTCCCAAGTGGTTGACCAGACGAACCCGCTCTCCCAACTCACGCACGAACGCCGCCTGTCGGCCCTCGGGCCGGGGGGCTTGAACCGCAAGCGGGCCGGGTTCGAAGTGCGCGACGTGCACATCTCGCACTACGGCCGCATCTGCCCGATCGAGACCCCGGAAGGGACGAACATCGGGCTGATCTCCAGCCTGTCGATCTACTCCCAGATCGACGAGTACGGGTTCCTCATCACGCCGTACCGCACGGTGAAGAACCGCAAGCTGTCCAAGGACGTGGTGTGGCTGCGGGCCGACGAGGAGTCGCACCTGAACATCGCCCCGGCCGACACGGACACGGAGAACGACCGCATCATCGACGAGCGCGTCAACGGCCGCTTCGCCGGGGACTTGAAGCAATTGTCCTCGGAGAAGATCGAGTACATCGACGTGTCGCCGAAGCAGATGGTCGGCGTGTCCGCCGGCCTCATCCCGTTCTTGGAGCACGACGACGCCAACCGGGCGCTGATGGGGTCCAACATGCAGCGGCAGGCCGTGCCGCTGCTCATCACGGAGCCGGCCATCGTCGCCACAGGCCTCGAACTCGAGGTGGCCAAGAACTCCGGGATGGTCGTGAAGGCCAAGAAGGCCGGGACGGTCACCTACGTCGATTCGAGCCGCATCAAGATCGACGACGAAGAATACGTGTTGCGGAAGTTCGTCGGCCTCAACGAGCGGACCTGCCAGAACCACAAGCCCATCATCAAGATGGGCGACAAGGTGAAGGCCAACCAGATCATCGCGGACGGGGCGGCGACGCACAAAGGTGAAATGGCCCTCGGCCGGAACGTGCTGGTCGCGTTCATGTCGTGGGAAGGCTACAACTTCGAAGACGCGATCATCATCTCCGAACGGCTCGTGAAGAACGACACGTACACCTCGATCCACATCGAGGAGTTCGACATCGAGATCCGCGAGACGAAGCTGGGCAAGGAGGAGTTCACGCGGGACATCCCGAACGTCTCCCCCAAGGCCCTCTCGTACCTCGACGACCACGGCGTCGTCCAGATCGGGACGTTCGTGAAGCCCGGCGACATCCTCGTCGGCAAGGTGTCCCCGAAGAGCCGCAGCGAGCTGACGCCGGAAGAAAAGCTGCTGCACGCCATCTTCGGCCGGTCCGGCGAAGACGTGAAGAACGACTCCCTCGAAGTGCCGTCGGGCGTCGAAGGCATCGTCATCGACACGCAGCGGTTCAGCCGCAAGACCTCGATGACCGAGGAGGAGCGCAAGACGCTCGAGAAGCAGCAGAACCAGATCGCGGACAAGTACAACAAGCTGATCGCGGACCAGTTCAAGGCCTTCGTCGTCGATCTCGCCGAGGCGCTCGACCGCAAGGAAAAAGACCTGAAGGACCCGACGACCGGCAAGCAACTCGGGGACGACAAGGAGAAAGACCTCGTCATTGCCCTGCAGGCCGTCGCCTTCAAGCTGGAGACGCTGGACATCCGCTCGCCGGACAAGGAGAAGAAGGCGAAGGACCTCTGGAAGAAGTACACGGACCGCATCAACGTGGCCTTGGAAGAGCGCGAGCGGCGGATCAACTCGCTCAACCGCGGGGACGAACTGCCGAGCGGCGTTCAGCAGATGGTCAAGGTGTACATCGCCACGAAGCGGGTCATCTCGGTCGGCGACAAGATGGCCGGCCGCCACGGGAACAAGGGGGTCATCTCCAAGGTGCTGCCGGAGGAGGACATGCCGTTCCTCTTGGACGGCACCCCGGTGGACATCCTCCTGAACCCGCTCGGCGTGCCGAGCCGCATGAACGTGGGCCAGATTCTCGAAACCCACCTCGGGTACGCCGCCGCGAAGCTCGGCTTCAAGGCCGTGTCCCCGGTGTTCGACGGGGCGACGGAAGAAGAAATCCAGTCGTGCCTCAAGGAGGCCGGGTACGCCGAGACGGGCAAGAGCGTGCTGTACGACGGCCGGACGGGCGACCGCTTCGACCAGGAAGTGACCGTCGGGTACATCTACATGCTCAAACTCTCGCATCTGGTGGACGACAAGATTCACGCGCGTTCGATTGGCCCCTACAGCCTGATTACGCAGCAGCCCTTGGGCGGGAAGGCCCGCTTCGGCGGCCAGCGCTTCGGGGAAATGGAAGTGTGGGCCTTGGAGGCCTACGGGGCCGCCTACATCCTCCAAGAACTGCTCACCGTGAAGTCCGACGACGTGGAAGGCCGCACCAAGATTTACGAGTCGATGGTGAAGGGCGAGAACACGCTGGAGGCCGGCACCCCCGCCAGCTTCGACGTGCTCACCCACGAAATCCGCGGCTTGGGCCTGAACATGCAACTGGAAAAGAAGGTCGTGCAGTAATGAGGTTCGGCCGCCGCACTCCCGTGCGGCGGCCGGCCTTGAGTCGCACGGCCGCGATGAGTCAACCGGTTTGGGACGTGACGCGGGGTCGGGGTTTTACTTGAGTACGTGTCAACCGAAAGGTTTTCAGATATGAGCGCGAACACACTGTCGGCGAACGCCGCGGCCAACGCCGGCGAGAGCACCAGCTACGACCGCATTAACGACTACGGGGCGGTCCGCATCAGCCTCGCGGCCCCCAAGGACATCCGCAGTTGGTCGTTCGGCGAGGTCAAGAAGCCGGAGACGATCAACTACCGCACCTACCGGCCGGAAAAAGACGGCCTGTTCTGCGAGAAGATCTTCGGGCCGGAGAAGGACTGGGAGTGCGCCTGCGGCAAGTACCGCGGCATGAAGTACAAGGGCATGATCTGCGACCGCTGCGGCGTCAAGG
>JAYUGD010000766.1:0-11239 GCA_043767785.1 Zavarzinella sp.
GTAAATTCGCCTCCCCGCGAGCAGCCATAGCCCGCCGCGCAAGCAAGGGTCAGTGACTGGCCGTAACAGGAAGTCCACGTCATGGGAAGTCGCCGCCCCTTGCTTGCGCAGCGGGCGATGACTGGCTTTGTGGGCAGCAACGGATGAAGGCGAGTCCGCGCTCCGCGGCGCCTAGCCTCCGCGTCGCGGCTTCACGGGGCGAACGATTGGTCATCGCGGCCGTCGTTCTCGATACGGGGAAAGAGACGGCTCGACGAACAGGCCGCGATGACCGGCCAACGCTTCCGCGGCCGGACACTGTTGCGCCACTCCCACGTACATGTAGTAGTCGTACCCCAAGTGGATGAACCCGGCCGCCCCCTCTAGTCGACACCAAAACTCGGCTCGCAGCACACGCCGAATGACCGCCTCGGCATCAAATAATTCCAGAACGGCGCCTTCGCCGAACGGCGGCGGGATTTCGTACGTCTCCACCCCTTCCACTCGAAGCAACGGCACGCCCGCCCCACGCATAAAGGCGACAGCCGAAGCGACGTAAGAGTCCTCCACACGCCTGTATTCCGCATCGGTCAGCACGACGCCGGCAAACGAGTGGCCAATCTGACAGGCTGAAGTCCACTCGTCCCGTGCGTACGCTCCGTGGCGATTGCGGCACGCCGGATCGTACTTCGTCACGCGGTATTCAAGCATCGTCGGCCCTTCAGCGCCAAACGCTCGCAGTCCATTGACCGCGACCACTTTCTCTCACCCGCCGGACACTCGCGAGGTTGGCGGAGACTGTGTCTGCCAATCCCGGGTCAGGAAAAACCTTCGCCGACTCACACATGTGCCGGGTCGATCACGACGACTCCCGGGGCGGCCGTCGCCAATCGGGTGAAGTGGCCGACGTTGAAGGTCAACAGGTGGCTGACGCCGTGGACGTGGCACACCGCCACCAACCGGGCGTCGTGAACCTGCTTGCCAATCACCCCCAAGGCATCGACAATCGCGCGCCAAGCCGGGTAGACGGCCGGCGTCTCCTCCAACAGCGGGAACGCCGCTTCAAACGTCGCGGCCAGTGCCGCCGCGGCCGCCCACCCCAATCCGAGTCCGTTCAACCCGGTCGGGCGCGTGGCGAAGTTCCGGAATTCGACCAAGTTTTGAGCAGTGATGTGCAGCGTCTCGCCCCGCCGGTGCAACTCCGCGACGGCCGCCTGGGTGGCGGCGTGGGCGGCGTCCGCCTGGTTGGCCAACCGCCCCAGAACGCTGGTGTCAATGAGAATCGTCATCACTCGTACAACCCGTCACTGCTTAAGGCGGCGTCCGTCACGGAGACGCCGCAATCGACGGCCGCCGCGAACAGCCGCCGCTCCCACTCGTCGGCCGGCGCCGGCGGGACCGGCGGGAGGAATTGCCGACCGAGGACATCCAACGCCAACACCTCGGGGGCGACGCCGCGTCGGCGCGCCTGCGCCGCCAAGGCGGACTCCAATTGGGGGGTCAGGGTAATCACCATTTATCACTCCGGTTCGGACGGGCCGAAGGGTACGCCGCCATTATACTCGCCGGCGTTGCCGCTCGCCCACGCGCTCCGCTCCGAAGACTTCGCGTCGCGGCTAAACGGACTCGGGCGACGGGGCGTGTTCCTCACGCTTCGCCTTCGTCTTTCAGCAGGTCCGGCTTGGCGATTTTGTTCCAGTCAATCGGGCCGCCGCGGGCCTCGCTCTCCAGCAGGCGCAGGCGGGCTTCCATCTCGCGGACCTTGGTCGTCATCATTTCCATCTTGGTCGCGGTCTCGTCGCGGGCGCGGGGTCGCGGGACTTCCGGGTAGCCGAGTTGCCGTTGCATGGCCGCGAAGAAGTACAGCGGGTCGCGGCCGTGGCTGGCCTTGGCGATGCGGCCTTCCTTGTCCCCGAACAGCGCCGGCACATTCGGCACGAATTTCGGGTCGCGGCGGCGCATGTCGTTGACGGCCGTCTCGGACCGGAAAAAGATCAGGTCGGCGAAGTCCACCGTGCCGAGGGCCTTGCGGATCGTGTCCAAGTACCCCTTCCAGTCGGCGTCGAAGAACGTCTCCTTGGTCATGGCCGTCAGCCCGTCGAAGTACCCCATGCGGTTGCGGCAGATCGCCTCGAACTGGTAGACGAACAGCCCCGGCTTCGTCGGCTGGCCGGCCCGGTAGGCCGCCTCGCGTTCCAGGATCAGCATGGCCGTGTCCATCGACAGCTTAATTTTGTCCTCCTCGGCCTGCCGGACGACGAACGCCTGGAACGGCGAAAAGTAGTGCGTCAGCCGCTCGAACCCGGACGCCAGCAAGCCGGTGTGCTTGATGTCCGTGGCCAGGAACTCGACGGCCATCGGCAGCCGCGTGGTGGAGAGGATTTCCTGGTGGACGTGCGAGAGGACTTCCTGCGCCGGCATGTTCTCGGCCATGCGGTCGCGGAAGATGCGGAAGAAGTACGCCTGCTCGACGTACTCCTCGCGGTCGAGGACGGGTGCGCTCATGTTTCTAGTTTACGCGGGTGTGAGCGTTGAAGGTGACCGGGTGACAAGGTGACATAAACCGGGTGAGCCGAGGGCCGTCAGGCCCCGGGTAGTGCGCTGAAGACCAACACCCCGGCGGCTGACGCCGCTCGGCTCGCTTGTATTGGTCACCTTGTCACCCGGTCACCTTGTCATCCGCTACGGCATCGCCACATCTTTGTTGACGCGGATCACCTCGTGGACGCCGCGGCGGATTTCCACGGTGGTGCGCGAGAGGCGGTAGCCGGTCTTCGGCTTCACGAGGACCATCTCGTACACGCCGGGGCGCAGGTCGAAGCGCTCCGGGCCGGTGGAGACGTGCTTCACTTCGCCCTGCGCGCGGACCTGCACTTCGAACTGGGTCAGGTCCGTCTCGATGCCGAGGTGCCCGTAATTGCTGAAGATGAAGTACCACGCGGGCAGCAGGACGAGGCCGCACGCCAGCGCGAGCAGGAACAGCCGGGTGAGCGGCTGCGGCTGGCGGGACGGGACGGTGCGGATCGTCGTGTGCGAGTGGGCCGCGTAGTCCGGCCGCGGGTAGATGCCGGACATTTGGCCGGCCAACACGTTGACCGCGGGGCGCGGGCCGGAAAGGGTCCCGGCCGGGGCGACCGGCACGTGCGAGAGGCGGGCCACGTCCGGCCGGGCCAGCCGCAGGGCGACCTCGCCGGCGCCGGACGGGCGGTCCTTGCGGTCCTTGGCCAGCAGTTCCATCACCAAGTTGGAGAACGCGGCCGGCACGTCGGGCCGCTTCACCGTCAGGCGCAGGGGCTGGTGCAGTTCCAAGTTCCGCATGATGGCGAGGGCCGTCGCCCCCTCGAACGGCCGCTCGCCGGTCGTGAGGCGGTACAGGACGGCCCCGAGGCTGAACAGGTCGCTGCGGCCGTCGAGGTGTTCCCCGCGGGCCTGCTCGGGGGACATGTACGACGGCGTGCCGATCACGAACCCGGAGGTCGTCAGGTGCGTGTTGTCCGCGACGAGGGCCAAGCCGAAGTCCAGCAGTTTCACGCGGCCGGTCCCGGCCTCCAGCCAAATGTTGCTCGGCTTGATGTCCCGGTGGATCAGCCCCTTGGCGTGGGCGGCGGCCAAGCCGGCGGCGACCTCTTGGCCGATTCGCGCGGCCTCCGCGACCGGCAGTTGGCCGTCGCGGTCCAGCCGCTTTTCCAGCGTCTCGCCGTCGAGCAACTGCATCGCCATGAACGAGAGGGACTGGTCTTCGCCGACTTGGTAAATGGTCACCACGTTTTCGTGCGTGAGGGCGGCCATCGCCTTCGCCTCGCGCAGGAAGCGGTCGCGGGCCGCCTGCTCGCTCGGCAGGTTCGGCCGCAACACTTTGAGGGCCACCCGCCGGTCCAGCGCCGTGTCGTGCGCCTCGTACACCAGGCCCATGCCGCCGGACCCGAGTTCGCGCACGAGCCGGTACTGCCCGAGTTGCGTAATGCGGTACGGCCGGCCGGGCACGCCGCTGGGCAGCTCGATGGCGGCCGGCAGGAACTTGGCGCTCTCGGCCGGGGTGTGCAGGTCGGTGTAGGCGAGGGCGATCTCGAAGTCGTCCGACTCGTCCCCGTTGGGGACGACGGCCGGCCGGTGGTACGGGTGGCGAGGAGAATCCATCGGGGATCCGTCTTCCCAAAGGTGGCGGTCGGGGCGCGGCGATGATCGACTGGGCACGGTCATCCTATGACCCTCTTGGCAAATAGGGATGACGGATGAGGGGTGAGGGATGAAAGAAAACCCAGAATCGTCGTCGCTCGACAGGCGGCGGCGCCCGGCTTTCTCGGTCTGATTTTCATCCGCCATCCTTTACCCTTCATCCTTCTCTCAGGCCGCCTCGCGGCGGCTCTCGCCCGCGACTTGCGGCAAGGCCCGCAGTTCGGCCAGCACTTCCCCGTTCAAAATCTCTTCGAGCCGGGCCAAGGCGCGGGCGACCGTGGACCCGTCCATGACCCGGTGGTCGTAGACGATCCGGACCGGCACTTGGCCGCGGTCGTCGATGATGCCGTAATTCAGCGTCGTCGTCAACGGGGAAAGTGGGTGCAGGGACTCGGCCCCGAGGCTCGAGTACACGCTGACGCCGAAGGTGCCGGCGAACTCGGCCTTGCGCGCGCCGCGCACGTTCAGCATGTACCACCACAGGAGCCGCCGCGCCGGCCGCGGGAACCAGCGGTAAATCCAGAACATGTACGCGAACAAGTCTTCCACCGGCTCCGTGCGCTGGCGGGTGAGGAAGGCGTCCACGGCCGCCAGCGGCATCTCGTCCGGCTGCGCAAGGTACGCGAAGAAGACCCCGGCCTCCCCCTCGTACTCGCGTTCGATGGCCAAGGAGGCGACGGGGACCGGGTGTTCGTACAGCCGGGCCCACGGGTAATGCACGTACGCCCGGCGCAGTTCCGGCGTGCGGGCGGACAGGATCGCGTAGGCCTTGGTGAACAGCGCCGGCCAACTTATCCGCCGCTGGGCGAAGTGGCGGGCCGCCACGAGGGACGACACGTCAATCATCCGCTGGACCGGGACGGTGGGGACGCGGCGGGCGAAGTGGAGCAAGTCGCACACGACTCGCCGCGGCACGGACAGCCGGACGGCGTGGCCGCGCGCCGGCCGGGACGGCGTTGAATGGGACGGGTCGGGCATCAGAGAAACCAATGGCGGGTCGGCGAAACATCCGCGGGAACACTCCGCCCTTTATCGGTTCCCGACGGGCGAACGCATCATTCCGACCGGACGTGAATCAGCCGACGACCAGTGACGCAAAACTGACTTTCAAAATCCCCCATCCCTGTCATGTTATCCAAATTGAACGGCGTGTCAGGATTTGGGAACCGTCCGAAACGGTCGGGCAACGAAAAAAGCCGGCCGGACTGGGAAGTCCGGCCGGCTCGGGTGGGCGTCACTTCAATGGGCGGGCCGTTAGTTCAACAGCGGGGTGAGGTCGAGCGTGGATTGCTCGCCTTCCTGCACGTTGACCATCATTTCCTTGCTCATCTGCTGGTCGCCGTTCTTCCACTCAACCTTAATGGTCAGTTGGCCGGACCCGGTGGAGGTGAAGTCGCGCCGCGTGCCCGTCTGGTTGTTCATGGCCCCGTTGAACCACACCTTGGCCTTGTCCGGCACGACGACCGTGTACTTGCCCGCCGCCGAAGCCGGGGCCGTGGCCCCGACTTGGACGACCCCGGCCGCCGGCATCGCCTGCAACGTGGACCCACTCATCACGGTCCCGCTCGGGGAGTAGAAGGAAGTGGTCGGGGCGTACGACGGCGAGACCATCACGCCATTCGAGTAGTACGAATTGCCGTAGTACGGGGTGCTGTAGCCGCTGCTGTAGCCGTTGCCGTAGTACGAGTTGCCGTAGCCGTAGCCGTTGCCGTAGTATGAGTTGCCGTAGCCGTTGTTGAAGCCGGTCCCGACGCTCAGGAAGCCGTTGTTCCCGACGCGGGTGCCGTAGCTGATGCCGGAGCCGCCGTAGCCGTTGCCGGTCCCGACGCTGAGGAAGCCGCTGTTGCCGAGCTTGGTGGAGTAGTTGATCCCGGAGCCGCCGTACCCGTACGGGGAACCGTAGCCGTAGCCGCCCCCGCCGTAGCCGCCGCCGTAATAACCGCCGCCGTACCCGCCGCGACCGCCGCGGCCGAACTGGGCGTTGCTTTCCCCCACGAAACTGAGCAGGACGAGGGGGGTGGCGATCAAGATCTTCGTGAACAGAGTCATGTCGATTCTCCAGTGATGAGAGAGTGAGTATCCGGCCTCATGGGCGTCCTCTTGGGCGCGGCCGACATGGGGGATGTAAGTTCAAATGGGATGCCATTGGGCCGCGGCGGCGTGAATAATCGGCAAATTGAGCAAAACCGGCCCTGAGAAGAAGGGGTAGTGGGTCTTCAAAGCTTCTCCGCCGGGGCTTTTTCGCGGCCGGGCGTCAAAAAACGGTGCGCGACGGCCTTCACAGAGGGGTGCAGACGGGTGCGCTGGCCGCCGGGAACTTGATTGGTCGTTCCGGATGGATTAAGGTGATGAGGAGGTGATGGATGGCCCGGGAATTTGACTCTCCTTGGAAACAGACGCTCGCCACGTTGTTTGAGGCGTTCATCCAATTTTTCTTCCCCGGCCTGCATGGCGAGATTGATTGGTCAGAACCGCCGGTGGCCCTCGACCAAGAATTGCAGTCAATTTCACGGGAGGGCGAAACGGGCGAGACCCGCGTGGACAACCTGACCCGCGTGAAGTTGAAGACGGGCGCCGAGGCGTGGCTATATGTTCACGTGGAGGTGCAAAGCCAGTACGACGCCGGCCTGCCGGAGCGGATTTTCTCGTACCACATCCGGCTCTTCGACCGTTACGGCCGTCACCCGGTCAACTTGGTCGTCCTGGGAGATGAGGCCCCGGCGTGGCGGCCGACCGAGTATGATGTCCCTCATCTGGGCCGGGCGATCCGGCTGCCGTTTCTATCTGTCAAACTGTTGGACTTGGCGGATCGCTTGGATGAGTTGGAGCGGCACGAGAACCCCGTCGGACTAATCGTCGCCGCCCACTTGGAGAGTCTGTTCACCGGCAAGGAGCCGAGCCTGCGGTTAGCCGCGAAACTCCGGCTCATGCGCCGGTTGCTCGAGCGCGGCGCCGGTCCGGACGACATCCGGGCCATGTACCGCCTGATCGACTGGTTCCTCGACCTGCCGCGGGAGCAGACGCAAGAATTTCGGGCGGGGATGGCGCAAATCGAAGAGGAGATGAAAATGCCCCGGTATACGATGCTCCAACAGTTGGAACTGGAAGAAGCCGAGGAGAAGGGCGCGGAAAGAGGGCTTCGGCAAGGGCTGGAGCTTGCATTGGCCGCAAGATTTGACGCGCCGGGGCGCGACTTTGCCCGGCAGAAGTTGGGGAAACTCGACATCAACACGCTCCAGCGGATCGGCCCCAACTTGTTGAAGGCCGACTCGTTGGACGAGGCGACTCGGTTGCTTGAAAGCACTACTTGACTGGCTGAAGTGTATTGCCCGGCTTTAGCAAATGTTTGTGCCTCGGCGGTAGAATTGCTACCTATTGACGCACATCTGTCCACTGGTATACTTCTGTCTTCGACACCGATCTTGCCGATTTTGACGGGCGCGCCAAGGATTGTCTTTTGTGGCGCGCGTTTCGTTGGACAACTTCGCGGGAACCGCCCCAAGAACGGGGTCTCTCCGCGGATCGTGAAGTAAAAAATCTGTTTGCTGACTTTGTGTCCCCTCAATCCACGACGGATGAATCTCACCCATGCGCATCCCCCGACAGTTCACGCGCGAAGGACAGGACGCCTTCGCCGGGATCACGTTCACCCCCCGGGTCTCCAAGATCGTCAACCCGAACGGGTCGGTCGTGTTCGAGATGAAGGACGTGCTGGTCCCGGACGGCTGGTCCCAAGTGGCCGTGGACATCCTCGCGCAAAAATACTTCCGCCGGGCCGGCGTGCCGACGCGGTCGGCGAAAGTGGCCGAGGACGGGATGCCCGAATGGCTGCAGCGCGCCGTGCCCGCTGAGGGCGCGACGCTGATCGGCGAGACGGACTCCCGCCAAGTGTTCCGTCGCCTGGCCGGGTGCTGGACGTACTGGGGCTGGAAGGGCAAGTACTTCACGTCGGAGGCGGACGCCCGGGCGTTCTACGACGAGACCTGCTTCATGCTGGCCAAGCAGATGGCCGCCCCGAACAGCCCGCAGTGGTTCAACACCGGCCTGCACTGGGCCTACGGCATCGAAGGGCCGCCCCAAGGCCACTACTTCGTCAACCCACTGTCGAACCAAATCGAGCGGTCCACGTCGGCTTATGAGCGCCCAGCGCCCCACGCTTGCTTTATCCAATCCGTCAGCGACGACCTGGTGAACGACGGCGGGATCATGGACCTGTGGGTGCGTGAGGCGCGCATCTTCAAATACGGCTCGGGCACAGGCTCGAACTTCTCCAACATCCGCGGCGAGGGCGAACCGCTGTCCGGCGGCGGGAAGTCGTCCGGGCTGATGAGCTTCTTGAGAATTGGCGATCGAGCGGCCGGGGCCATCAAATCGGGAGGGACCACCCGAAGGGCCGCGAAGATGGTCGTCCTCGACCTGGACCACCCGGACATCGAGGAGTTCATCAACTGGAAGGTGACGGAGGAGCAGAAGGTCGCGGCGATGGTGCAGGGGTCGAAGCTCCTGAACCGCCATCTGAACGCGATCTTCAAGGGCATCACCAACTGCGGGACCGAGGCCGACAAGTTCAACCCGCGGCGCAACGGCGACCTGCGGAAGGCCATCATCGACGCCCGCGCCTTCCTGGTGCCGGAGAACTACATCGCCCGCGTGATCCAGTTGGCCCAGCAGGGCTTCACGGGCATCGAAGTCGAAGAGTACGACACGGACTGGAACTCGAAGGCCTACGCCACCGTGTCCGGGCAGAACAGCAACAACTCGGTGCGCATCGCCAACGAGTTCATGAAGGCCGTGCAGGACGACGGCCCGTGGCACCTGTTCCACCGCACGGAGAAGGACAAGGCCGCCAAGGCCGGCCGCGCCCCGAAGCCGAGCAAGACCCTCCAGGCCCGCGAGCTGTGGGACGAGATCTCCTACGCCGCGTGGAGCTGCGCCGACCCGGGCTTGCAGTTCGACACGACCATCAACGAGTGGCACACCTGCCCCACTGACGGCCGCATCAACGCCAGCAACCCGTGCTGTGTGACCGGCGATACGCTGATCGCCGTCGCGGACGGCCGCAACGCGGTCCCCGTCAGCGACCTCGTCGGCGAGACGGTGAACGTGTATGCGTGGGACCACGCCGCGAAGAAGACCGTCATCGCCCCGATGCACAACATCGGCGTCAAGCGGCAAAATGCCCGCGTGTACCGCGTCACCTTGGACGACGGGTCTTCCTTCCGGGCGACGGACGACCACCTCATCATGCTCCGCGACGGGGCGTACCGACAGGTGAAAGACCTGAAGGCGGGCGACTCCCTCAACCCGTTCCACTCGGAAATCAAACGGCCCGAAAAGGTCCGCACGGCCCGCCGTCACGTTTGGACCGGCCGGGGCTGGCGGATTCAATACCGATGGCTGTGGGAGAACGAGAACGGCCCGGTCCCCGAGGGCATTCACCTGCACCACGCGGACTTCAACAGTCTCAACGACCGCTTGGACAACCTCCAGCCGCTGCCGGCCGAGGAGCATGAGGCCATTCACGCCGACGGGATGCGCGGGGAGAAGAACCCGGCCCGCCGGTGCATGACGCCCGAATGGAAGGCGAAGATTTCCGAAGCCGTCCGCGGGGAGAAGAACCCGAACTACGGCAAGACACACACGCCGGAAATCCGGGCCAAAATGAGCGAGGCCGCCGCGAATCGGTGGGCTGACGAGGCCCAGCACGTCCACTCCGCCGAGGCGGCCAAGGCGTGGATGGCCCAGGCGAAAGCCGAAGGCCGGCCCGTCGGCCGGCCGGCCGGCCCGCGCGTGGAGCGATGCTGCGCCGTCTGTCGGTCCAACTTCGAGACCACCCGCGAGGGGCAACTGTTCTGCTCGGCCGACTGCCGGTACAGTTCGACCGGCGTGGCGATGGTCGGCGCCAAGGGCGGTATCAAGAAGCGGGGCCGGAAGTTGACGGCCGAACACAAGGAAAAGCTCCGGCAGACCAGCCGGGCGGCCGCCCACCCCGAAGACAAGCGGCGTGCCCAAGCGGCCAGTTTGCGGTCACAATCCCTTGCGGCGGCCCGCCGTTTGATCGACGCCGGCTATTCGCCGGACCTCGCCCATTGGGACGCCTTGAAGGCCGAGGCCAAGAAGATCGGCGTGACGCGGTTCCCGAAGGCCGACACGATTCGGAAGTTGTTCGAGTCCGAGGAATCCTTCCGCGAACAGGCGGCCAAGCACAACCACAAGGTCGTCTCGGTCGAGTTCGCCGGCACGGAGGACGTGTACGACGGGACGGTCAACGGCCACCACAACTTCGCCATCATCACGAGTCAAACGCCGAGCGAGGTCAAGAAAGACAATTTCGACTTCTCAGGATTGTTCATTCATAATAGCGAGTATATGTTCCTGGATGACACGGCGTGCAATCTCGCATCGCTTAATCTCCTGCGCTTCTACGACACCGGCACGGCCCTGTTCGACGTGGACGCCTACGTCCACGCCAACCGCGTGTGGACGGTGATTCTTGAAATCAGCGTGTACATGGCCCAGTTCCCGAGTCTGCCGGTCGCCCGGAAGTCGTACGACTTCCGCACGCTCGGCCTCGGGTACGCCAACTTGGGCGCGCTGCTCATGGTGCAGGGCATCCCGTACGACTCGCACGAGGGGCGGGCGCAGGCCGGGGCCATCACGGCCATCATGCACAACGTCTCCTACGCCGCCTCGGCCGAAATGGCCGGCGAACTCGGGACGTTCCCGCTGTACGACGGTAACCGCGACGCCATGCTGAAAGTGATCCGCAACCACCGCCGGGCGGCGTACAACGAGGTGCCGCGCGAGTACGAGGGACTGACCGTCACGCCCGTCGGCATCGCCCCGCTGTACTGCCCGCAGTACCTGCTCCAGGCCGCCCGCCGCGAGGCCGACCGCATGGTCGACCTCGGCGAGAAGCACGGATATAGAAACGCTCAAGTCACGGTTTTGGCGCCTACCGGTACCATCGGCTTGGTCATGGACTGCGACACGACCGGCATCGAGCCGGACTTCTCGCTGGTGAAGTTCAAGAAGCTCGCCGGCGGCGGGTACTTCAAGATCATCAACCAGTCGGTGCCGCCGG
>JAYUGD010000767.1:0-11239 GCA_043767785.1 Zavarzinella sp.
TGTCCTGATTCCCCTGCGGATGGGCCGGCGAACCAATTGTTGGATGAGTAGAAAGTCTTCAATGACCCGTGTCAATCCCAACTTCCGATCACCCCACCCTAACCCCCTCTCCGAAACGGAGAGAGGGAACTGGTTTCGGATGTCGGGCAAGCCTCTCGATTGATTGAACACACGGGCAAGCGAGACCCCCGCCCTACAGACAGATAGCTTTCTCCCACGTGCTCCCCCTCTCCGCTTCGGAGAGGGGGCCGGGGGGTGAGGTTGCCTTTCGCGGTTCGTCCCATCGACTTCCCCCTCCGTAAAACATCCCCCGCCCACCCCCAACGGAGTTTTCCCCGTGGCCGAACCCGCCGCCGACCGATTGCCGACCCGTGCCGAAGTCAACCCGGCCGACACGTGGGACTTGTCCAGCCTGTTCGCGGACGACGCGGCGTGGGAACAAGCCTTCGCCGAGTACGAGTCGAAGATCGGCGGGTACTCGAAATTCGCCGGCAAGCTCGGGGACGGGCCGGGCGTGTTGGTCGAGTGTCTCAACTTCGACACGGCCATGGACCGGCTCGCGGACCGCATCGGCACTTACGCTTTTTTGAAGACGACCGAGGACGTGGCCAACTCCGCGTATCAGGGGCTGAAAGCCCGGTACGTCGGCGTCGCCAGCCGGGCGGGGGAACTGGCCAGCTACATCCGGCCGGAATTGCTGTCGCTGCCGGCCGAGAAGCTCAAGGCTTACACGGCGGCCCCGGAGATGGTGCCGTACAAGCTCACGCTGGAGCGCATTATGCGCTACCAGCCGCACACGCTGACGCAGGCCGAGGAGCGGCTGCTGGCCATGCAGGCCGAGACGACGCAGACGGCCCACAACGTCTTCGACCAATTGCTGAACGCCGACCTGAAGTTCGGCACAATTGAACTCGGCGAAGGGAAGCTGCTGCAACTCAGTCACGGCTCTTACGCGGCCTGCCTGGAGAACCCGGACCGCGACATCCGCCGCACCGCCTTCACGCAGTATTACCGCGAGTACGAGGACCACGCCAACACCTTCGCGGCCACGCTGGCCGGGTCCGTGAAGCAGGACGTGTACCACGCCCGCGTGCGCAACTACCCGAGCGCCCGCGAGGCGGCCCTGTTCCCCGACAACGTGCCGGTCAGCGTGTACGACAACCTGATCACCGCCGTCCGGGCCAACTTGCCGACCGTGCATCGGTACTACCAACTCCGCAAGAAGTTGATGGGTCTGCCAGACATCCACTTCTACGACACCTACGCCCCGATCATCCCCGACGTGTCCGCGAACATCCCGTGGGACACAGGCGTGGACGTGGTGATCGAATCGTTGAAGCCGCTCGGGCCAGATTACATCAACGCCGTGACGAAGGGGCTGCGCGGCCGGTGGTGCGACCGCTACGAGAACAAGGGGAAGCACAGCGGGGCGTTTTCGAGCGGGTGCTACGACAGCGAGCCGTACATCCTCATGAACTACCGGGCCGACGTGCCGGACCACGTCTTCACGCTGGCGCACGAGGCCGGGCACTCGATGCACTCGCACTACTCCAAAATTGCCCAGCCGCCGCAGTACGCGAACTACACCATCTTCGTCGCCGAGGTCGCCAGTACGTTCAACGAGCAATTCCTCGGCCGGCACCTGATGAAGCACGCGACCGACAAAAAGTCGCGCGCGTACTCCCTGAACCGCGAGATCGACGACCTGCGCCGCACCATCGTCCGGCAAACGATGTTCGCCGAGTTCGAGAAGGTCACGCACGACCTGGCCGAGAAGAACGAGCCGTTGACGTTGGAATCCCTGCGGGCCGAGTACCAGAAGCTCCTCGTCGCCTACTTCGGCCCAGACTTCGCGCTGGACGAGCAACTCTCGCTGGAAGGGATGCGCATCCCGCACTTCTACCGGGCGTTTTACGTGTACAAGTACGCCACCGGGTTGTCGGCCGCCATCGCCCTCGCCGAGCGCGTGGCCAACGGCGGCAAGGCCGAGCTGGACGCCTACCTCGGCTTCCTCAAAGGCGGCTGCTCCAAAGACCCGCTCGACCTGTTGCGGGACGCCGGCGTGGACATGGAGAAGCCCGAGCCGGTCAACCGGGCGTTTGAACGCTTCGGGCGACTCGTCGATGAATTGGAAATGACGATGGCGTAAATCAGCGTTCCCGGCGAGCCGAGCGGCGTAAGCCGCCGGGTGGCTGCCCGCGCCGAAAACCACCCGCCGCCTTACGGCGGTCGGCTCATTGAAATCTTCAATCGAGGCACCATGCTCCCCGCCGAACAGGCCCGCCAGGTCCGCCGGATTCGGCTGCTCGCCCGGCGGGCGGTCCAGACGCTGCTCGGCGGGGAGTACCAGTCCGTCTTCAAGGGGAGCGGCCTGAGCTTCGACGAGGTGCGCGAGTACCAGCCCGGCGACGACATCCGCACGATTGATTGGAACGTGACGGCCCGCATGGGCGCCCCGTTCGTCAAGCGGTACGTCGAGGAGCGGGAACTCACGGTCGTCCTCGCCGCCGACATCAGCCCGAGCTTGAACTTCGGCACCGGACATTCCTCGAAGCGGACGGCGATGGCCGAGATCGCCGCCCTCGTCGCCTTCAGCGCGCTGGCCAACCGCGACCGCGTCGGTTTGCTCGCGTTTGCCGGGGACGCGGAACTGTACCTGCCCGCGTCGCACGGCACGCGGCACGCCCTGCGCATCCTGCGGGAAGTCTTGGACCGTGAACCCGCGACCCGCGGCACGTCCGTCGGCAAGGCGTGCGACTACCTCAGTGAAGTGTTGCCGCGCCGGGCCATTGTCTTCTTCCTCGGCGACTGGCAATCGAGCGGGTACGAGGCGTCGTTCCGCCTGCTGGCCCGCAAGCACGACCTGATCGCCGTCCGCGTGACCGACCCGCGCGAACTCGCATTGCCGAACGTCGGGCTGGCCCGGTTCCAAGACGCCGAGACCGGCCAACAAGTGTTGCTCGACACCCGCCGGGCCGACGTGCGCTCGCGGTTCGCCGAACAAGTGCAAGACCGCCGGGCCGCGTTCGATTTGCTGGCCCGCGCCACGCAAACGGACGTGATTGACGTGGGCACCGACGGCGACCACCTCGACGAGTTGGTGCGCTTTTTCCGGGCCAGAAACGCCCGCCGGAGGGGCCGCCGATGATCGCGTTGCTCTATGTGATCGGCTGGTTCGGCGTCCCCATGCCGACCATTTACGAGGCCCGCCGGACCGACAACCCGGCGTTGACGATCCACGCCCAAGCGACGGTCGATGCCGCCCAGATTCGGCTATCCGGCGAAGTGCGCGTCCGGTTGACCGTCGAAGGGCCGGCGCCGTTGGAAGTCACGCGCCCGAAGGCGCTGCTGTCCACGACCGGCCTCTGGCGGGTCCGCGAAGACGGGTTGCCCGTGCGGCAAGTCTTGCTCGGCAACCGCCAAGAATGGGTGCAGGAGTATCGGCTGTCTCCGCTGGTCCCCGGTGATGCCGTGCCGATCAATCTCGCCCCCTTGACGGCGGAAGCCGGCGTCCCCGGCAAAGTGGTGATCGACTTCAAAGCATCGTTGCCGGTGAAGGTGACGACGGCCATCACCACGCCCAGCCCCGACGACTTGCGCCCGGTGACGGGCATCGAGGAAACGCCCCCGCCCGCGGAGAAGCCGGCCCCGCCGCCGCCGTGGTGGTGGCTCGCCTTCGCCGGAGCGCTGGCCGTGCTGGCCGTCGTCATCGACCGGCTTCGCCGCCGACCCGCGGCGATTCCCGAGGCCCACGACGCCGCGTGGGCGGAACAACAATCGGCGACGGCCGCCGACCCCGACCGCTTGGCGGCCGTCCTGCGCGAGTTCTTGGAACACCGCTACGGCCAACAATTTGCCTCGCGCACGCCCGGTGAACTGGCGGAAGAACTTCGACAATTTCCGGAATGCCCGCCGGAAGCCGTCACCGCGGTCAATGCCTTCCTGACCGCCTGCGACGCCGCCCGCTTCTCGGGGACGGCGGGGGACGTGGCGGGGCTGCGGGATGAGTTGCGGATCGCCGTGCGATTGACGGATATGACCCAGATGAACCGTTAGCAGTTTTCGTTCCGCTTCTGTGGGTAGATTCCGTGTTTTCAGCTCCAACGGAGCGTCCGCTTGTAGCCAGGCCCGGGAGGGCCTGGAACCACGGACATGAAATGGTTTCAAGCCCTGAAGGGGCGGCCGGAACAGTGTCCCAGTTTCGGCCGCCCCTTCAGGGCTTGAAGAAGGGGCCTGCCGTTGACCAACCCCTTCCGGGGCTGGCTACAACCGGACGCTCCGTTGGAGCTGAAAACACAAACAGAGTCAGCCCTCGCCCAGCGCTATCCAGGACAAGATGCCGTAGATTTTGCGGATTTGTTGGATCGGGTACTCCACGGCGTCCACGTAGGCCGTGCTCCCGTCGAGTTTCAGAAACCGCCACACGGTGCCCGTCGTCACGGCGCCGTAGACGGGGGTGTCCGGCTGGCCTTCGCGCTGGTTGAAGACGCGGGCGGCCTGCATCTCGGCCAAGGCCTGCGGGATGCCGGCGATAATGTTTTCGTTCTTCGCCTCCACCAAAACGCACACGGGGGCGGTCAGCGTCAACTGCTCCGGGTTGCGGCAGAGAATGTAATCACACCGCCCCTTCAGCCCGGCCGCCTCGTCCACCGTGAAGTCGATGCCGGAGAAGAGACTCACCCGGTCCCGGTGATCCAACTTGAACTCCACCAGCACTGGGGCGATGAGCAATTCCGAGCGGGCCTTTTCCGTGCTGAGGTTCAAGGCCAGCGGCAGATACCGGGCGAGCGTGTCGGCTAGGGACGCCGGCAGGTCCGCTTCGGGCACGGCCGCGAACAGGTCGGTCGATTCGTTCACCGTCAGCCCAAAGCGTTGCCGGACCACCGTTAATGTGAAGTCGCTGTACGCCATGACCGAGTCCTCCACGACCGTTACGCCGAAGTTACAGATGCAAACCTCACCCGCGGCCGTCTTCTCGGGTAGGATACGGGGCGTTCGCACATTTCACGCGGGGAGGATTCTCATGTCGGTCACACGCATCTGGGGCGGCTCGCTGGCCGCCGTGTTTCTCACGGTCGCCGCCGGGTCGGCGGCGCCGGTCAACCGACCGGACCGGAAGCCGCAAGTCGAAGTCGTGTTCTGCCTGGACACGACCGGCAGCATGTCCGGCCTCATCGACGGGGCCAAGCAGAAAATCTGGTCCATCGTCAACCAAATCGCCAGCGGCCGGCCCGGCCCGGACGTGAAGGTCGGCCTCGTCGCCTACCGGGACCGCGGGGACGCCTACGTCACCAAAATCTACGACCTGACGACCGACCTCGACGAGGTCCACAAGAACCTCAAGACGTTCGTCGCGGCCGGCGGCGGGGACGCGCCGGAGAGCGTCAACCAAGCGCTTGATGACTCGGTGACCCGCATCAAGTGGTCCAACGAGAAGGACACGCTGCGGATCGTCTTCCTCGTCGGCGACGCCCCGCCGCACATGGACTACGCGGACGACGTGAAGTACCCGGAAACGTGTACGCTGGCCAACAAGCGGGCCATCATCATCAACGCCGTCCAGTGCGGCGGCGACCGCGAATGCACCAAGGTGTGGATGGACATCTGCGCCAAGGCCGGCGGCTCCTACGCCCAGATCGCCCAGAACGGCGGCGTGAAGGCCATCGACACGCCGTACGACAAGGACTTCACCCAGCTCAACGCGAAACTGTTGAAGACCAACGTGTGCTACGGGTCGGAGAAGGACCAACTCTCCGGGCAAGTCAAGAACGAGACCGCCTCGAAGTTGTCCGCCCCCGCCGCCGCCGACAGCGCCGGGTTCCGGGCCAAGCAGAGCCGAGTCGCCGCCAACGACCTGTTGGACGACTTGAAGGAAGGCAAGAAGAAGCTGGACGAAATCAAGGACGCGGAACTGCCGCCGGAACTTCAGAAGATGAAGAACGAGGAGCGAGAAGTGTTCGTGAAGAAGCTGCAAGCCGAGCGGGACGACTTGAAGAAACAGGTCCTGGACCTCGACAAGAAGCGGATGGCCTTCATCGCCAAGAAGCAGGCCGAGGACAAGGCCAAAGGCGACAAGGACGGCTTCGACGAACAAGTGCTCGACATGCTCCGCAAGCAGGCCGAGAAGGTGAACATCAAGTATTGAACACGAAAGGCAACCTCGTTCCCTCACCGCATCGGAGAGGGAACGAGGTAAAGCACCGGCGCCCGCGCGAAAACCGCTTTCGATTGCAACTTGCACGTCTCGAATAAAATGCGGCCCCACAGGTCGAATCAAAAGAATTCGCGTACTCGGCCCATCAAAATGAGTCACATCAATTTTTTCTAATACATCGCCTTGCCGCCAAACATTGAATTTGGCCGGTCAGTTTTCCAACCCTCTTCAATTCGTCATTTTCCGCTCAACTGCCATATGCTGGCAGTTCGATAATTCCGGTGCAATCGCAACAATCCATTCGATAACACTCGCTCGGCCCAAGGAGGGCGCCATGAGAAGTTGGAAGTTGTGGGGGGCCGCGGTCACCGCCGGCAGTATCGGCGCTCTGGGCTGCACGTCGGCCAAGAGCACCTACTTGCACCGGAACGAAGACGGCACCGGCTGGAAGAAGGAGCACCTCAAGGGGATTCCGATCACGCTGGAAGTGCCGACGCACGTGAAGATGACCATCGT
Organism: Zavarzinella sp.; assembly: GCA_043767785.1. Lineage (GTDB taxonomy): Bacteria > Planctomycetota > Planctomycetia > Gemmatales > Gemmataceae > Zavarzinella. The sequence continues at coordinate 6,671 of JAYUGD010000767.1, forward strand.
GAAGCGGTACCACTACGTGGCCGCCGCGACGGCGCCGGCGACGGGCGGACTGCTGACCGTGCCGGCCGACAGCAAGAACTTGCTCGTCACGTACGACATCAAGGTGGACTACATCAAAGAGAAGAAGATCTTCGGCGTGGACTTCAAGCGGCCGGCCGCCGGGACGTTCAAGTTGGGGGCGGCGATCAGCGGCGAAGGCAACTTCACGAACATCAACGAAGACATCAACGACGTGACGATCGACTCGATCGGCAAGCAGGTGAACGACCTCGTCAAGAACGTGTTGCCGGTCCTCGGCGGCCGCAAGACGACGGGCGGGGAGACGGGCACGCCCCCGGCGGTGCCGATCCACACGATCGAGTCGGTCGTCGCCTCGACGGTGGTGCGGATCGACAACCCCGGCTTCGAACACGAAATCCGCGAGTTCCTGTGCTGCGCGGCCCCGGCCCTCGGCATGATCCCGTGCTGCGGGCCGGGCGGCCCGGCGTGCGCCGCGGCCGGCGCGGCGGCCGGCGACCATGCGTTGACCCTGCCGCCGACGGAGTTCCTCGGCCCGGCGGCCCCGCACGTCACCCCGGCCCCCGGCGCCGGCCCGGCCCCGCAACCCGCCCTCATTCCAGGAGTCAGCTATGCCGCGCCGAAGTGAGGGGGACGCCCAACGGATATTGCCGGAGGCGAGACGAGCACTGCGGCGGCGCAAAGGGTTCGTCGCCGCCAGCGTGGGCCCGCACATTGTGTCCGATGCGGTCACGGGCGCAACCGCGATCCATGTGATCGTGGAAAAAAAACTCGACAAGGAGTCGTTGCCGAAGACGCGGGAATTGCCGCGGGCGTTCGGCAACGTCCCGGTCAACGTGATCGAGATCGCGGCCCGCACGCCGGCGCTCGCAGGCCCGGGGCCGGTTCCCTTCACGGCGCCGGTCGCCGGCCCTGCGACGAATGTGCCGTCCGGGATTAGCATCATTCCCAGCGTCCAACCGAACGCCGGGGCGGGGACGCTTGGCATGGTGGTGGGACGTCAAGGCGACGCCGCCGTGTATTTTCTGACCGTCGCGCACCTGGCCCTTGCCGACGTGGACATTATCGTGGCTTCCGGTCCCGCCGCGGGAGACCTGATCGGCCGCATCCCGAACAACACGGCCGCCGATCTGTACCGCCAGGAGGATCTCCGGCTCGACTGCGCGGTGATCCGCGCCGCCCCCGGCGTCACCGCGCATCGCGGTCTCCGTCCGCTCCCCGGGCCGTATGCGTCCGGGACGGCCGAGGAAGGTGACGTCGTTTATCGGTTCGACGCCGCCGGGAACAAGGTCTTTGGCACGGTAATCGGGGTGGAACTCGATGTGCCCATTCCGGTCAACGGGTTGAACAAGACCGGCGCCATGTTGATTCAGTCCGCCCCGGGAACAGGCCCGTTTTGCCGCCCCGGCGACAGCGGGAGCGTCGTCCTGCGCGAGTCGTCCTCCGGCCCGGCGACCGTCGTGGGACTGCTGTACGCCGAAGTGTTTGACCTGGGAACCGGCATTCACATTGCCGGGGCGGCGTGTCAATTCGATGAAGTCAAATCGGAATTGGGGTTGGAACTTATTTCGTGAGTATGGCGTCGCGCGGGGCGGCAGGCCGGTTGACAGACGTCAGGGAGGATGTAATGTCTCGAGTCGCGGTGATTTGTCGGACTGCGTGCCTGATGGCCGTCGTGACGGGGGCGGCGCTGTCGACCGGTTGTCAGTCCGCCCCACTAGCCTGCTTCAGGCACGAAACGGCGGCAAAAGCCCGGCCGGTTCCGCATGCCCGATTTCAGGCCGGAGCCCAACCGCCCCGCGACGTCTCGTTGCCGGCGGCCGATTATCCCGTGTCCAGCTTCCTGTTCAGCGTCGGCGTACTCGAGTACGACGACAATCGGAACGTGCGGGAAGTTCTCCCCCCGGAGTTGCCGCTTCCCGACTGTCTTGTGCGACTGACGCGACCGGCCGGCAATAAACTGATGACTTTGACTTTCCCGCTGGCGTCGGGGGTGAACGGCGTATTGAGTCGCCTACCCATCGTGGACGGGGACGTGATCACGCTGATTCATATGAACGACACGTCCCTGAAACCATTGGGGATCGACGACGCAAAACGACATATAGGAAAGCCGTATGTTTACGTGTCCCGTCAGACGGGGCAGTCTGTCCCCCGCGCGATCAACGCGCAGGAGAAAGTTCTACGGCACGTATTGACTCAACTCGGCGGCAAGCCTCCGCTTGAACTCGGGGAAGTGATCGTGCTCGAGCGGACGCTCAGCGCGGGTCATTCAGAAACATTGCTGCTTCCCCTGAGCAACTCCGATGTCCTTCAGACGACGACCTTGGATATCCGCATTCAGGCAGGACCAGTTTCACCGGCACTCGAACGACTTAATCTGGCTAATCAACTGACATTGGGCGTGATTTTGCCCGGGGCCCCGACGACCATCCCAGTGCTTCCACGTTTTCGAAGCGTATACAACCAAGCGACTGTTCAGAATGCCCTGATTAACCCCAACGATGTCATCTCCGTCAGTTTCCCCCAAGAGGTCCCGGCCGTGTTGGCGATGTTCCTGACGCCGATCGCGAACAACATCGACCTGCTGGCAGACCGGTCGCGGCGCGTGGCCGACCGGCCGCTCATCCGGCGGACGACGGCGGCGGCCGAACTCATTGTCGACCCGGTCGTCGGCCCGACACTTGGCCTGATCGGCGTGTCCTGGGAGGACGTCAAGCGCGGCCGATTGACCCTGCCGGGGGCCCAGGCCGACGAGGCCGACGACCCGACGTGCAAGCAGAAACTGAAACTTCACGGGCACAAGGAATGACAAAGCCGCCGCATCGCCGCGTGACGCGCGGCGGCCGGCAGAGATTCGCACAACGGCGCCCCACGGAATTTCACGCCGGCGGGGTCGCCAGAAGAGTCGCGGCGGTGACTTTCGCGGGCGGGTTCTTTTTTCGCTTTTGTCCGCGGGTCATTCATGTCAAAATGGCGGCATATTCCCCGCCAACGGGCCGACCCCCATGCCGACCCCCAATCGCCGCGAACTCTTGGCCGCCGCCGCCGCCGCCGCCGCCTTGCCGTTGCTGGCCGACGACACGCCCAAAGACAACCCGGTCGTCGCCGAGAACAAGCGGGAGGGGACGCTCGACTGGCAGCTCACCTACACGCGCGTCGATCCCAAGGCCCCGTTCCGGTCGCGGATGATCGAGGGGTACGTCTCCAAGCCGTCCGTCGCGGCCGGGGAGCCGTTGGACTTCTTCGTCGGCACGGACCCGGCGAGTCCGTTCCAGATCGACATTTACCGGCTCGGGTATTACGGCGGCAAGGGCGGGCGATTCGTCACGACACTGGGGCCGTTTGAGGGAATGGTGCAGCCGACGCCGGAAGTCGGGCCGGACCGGCTGCGCGAGTGCCGGTGGAAAAAATGCACGACGCTGGAAATCCCGAAGGATTGGCTCAGCGGCGTGTACGTCGGCAAGCTGTCGGCGACGAAGCACCGCTACCAGAGTTACGTGATCTTCATCGTGCGCGACGACCGCAAGGCCGACCTGCTGTTCCAGTGCAGTGACACGACGTGGCAGGCGTACAACCAGTGGCCCGAAAAGCACTCGCTGTACACCAACGACCGCAAGGACGGCAAAGTCCTTTGCTCCGGCGTGAAGGCCAGCTTCGACCGGCCCTATGGCAAGTACGTGCAAATCTTCGACAACCCACTCTCGCAGGGCAGCGGCGAATTCCTGTTATGGGAATTCCCGTTCGCCTTCTGGCTGGAGAAGCACGGCTACGACATCACCTACATCTCCAATCTGGACGTGGCGACCACGCCGAAGACGCTGGCGCGGGCCAAGGGCTTCCTCTCCGTGGGCCACGACGAGTATTGGAGCCGGCCGCAGTACGACCACCTGCAAGCGGCGATCAAGACCGGGCTGAACGCCTGCTTCTTCTCGGGGAACTCGGTGTGCTTCGTCACGCCGTTCACCGCCGGAACGGACGGCACCCCCAATCGCGTGATCGAGCGGGCCGGGCGGTACGGCGGCGTCCGCGAGCGGGAGAAGCCGTTCATGGTCGATCTCACCGTGGACGGCCCCAACGAGGCCCTCTTGATCGGCGCCCAGACCGTGACGCCGTTCAACGGCTCCGGGGACTGGATCGTCACCAAGCCGGACCACTGGGTTTTCGACGGCACCAAGATGAAGAAGGGGGACCGCGTCCGCGGCCTCGTCGGCTGGGAGTTCCACGGCGAGCCGGCCGCCATCCCCGGCCTCGAAGTCTTGGCCGAGGGGCCGACCTTCACCGGCGACGACCGCGAGTCCCACTACACGGCCACGATCTACCCCGGCCCGAAGGGAAACTTCGTCTTCAACGCCTCGACGATCTTCTGGGCGCAAGGCCTGAGCGCCCCGCCCGGCCACATGCCGCCGATCTCGCATCACGGGAGGCCGCAAGGCCCGGACGAGCGCGTGCAGCGGATCACGGCAAATGTGTTGGGTAGGATTGTGCGGGGATAGTAGGAAACAACCTCACCCGCCCGGCCCAAAGGCAACCTCACCCCCCGGCCCCCTC
>JAYUGD010000768.1:0-1353 GCA_043767785.1 Zavarzinella sp.
ACCCACGAGATGTAGCCGAACAGGCCGAAGGCGACGACCCAGAGGGCCGTCTTCACGCCCATGAGCGTGAGCCATTCTTGCGACGGGTTCCAGCGCATGCCGAGGAGCAGAAACCCCGAAACACCGCTCGTCACCAGGGCCAACAGGACGACGTATCTCATGCCGTGGGCGAGGTCGAGAGAGAAGCGTTCAAACTCGCCGTCGGTCTTGAAGAACTTGAGGGCTTTCGGATCCACGAAGAGCGTCCGGTACACCAGCGCGCCGAACCACGCGGCCCCGGAGAGGAGGTGGGCGGCCGCCAAGAGATGTTCCGTGAGTTCGAGCATGACGGCCTTCCACGACTTGCCGTCATGCTAACCGACCGCGAAGGCGGTCCGCAACAGACAATCGCACGGTTCGACGACGGCCCGAATTTACCCGCTTCTCGCTTGCCCCGGCCCCGTGATCGTGGTAAGGTTTCCATTGACCGCACCCCCGCGCGTCGCTTCCACCGCGATGCCATGCCCGCCCCGCCGACCTCCTTCCTACGGGAGACTCTTCCATGTTCCGCGTCAATATGGGCCGCTCCGGCCAATACTGCGACGGCCACTCCCGCCGGTCCTTCCTGCAACTCGGCGTCGCCGGCATGGCCTCCCTTGGCCTGCCCCAAATCCTGAAGGCCCGCGAAGAGTCGGCCGCGAAGTCCTTGAGCGGCAAGAAGGACACGCGCGTCATCCTGTTGTGGCTCGACGGCGGCCCCGGCCACATGGACATGTACGACATGAAGCCGGACGCCCCGGCCGAGTACCGCGGCCTGTGGAAGCCGATCAAGAGCAAGGTGCCCGGCTTCGACGTGACGGAACTGTACCCCAAGCAGGCGAAGATCACCGACAAGTTCTCGATGGTGCGGTCCCTGCACCACGACACCGGGGACCACTTCGCCGGCGGCCACCGGATGCTGACCAGCAAGGCGATGGGCGTCAGCGGGGCGAACAACGGGCAGCAGTTCCCCGGCATCAACGCCATCGTCCACCGCGAACTCGGCTCCCGGCGGGAGGGCGTGCCCGGCAACGTCGCCATCCCCTACGGCATGAGCATCGGCCTGCGGCCCGGCTACTTCGGCGGGCACCTCCTCGGCCATCAGCACAACCCGTTCGAGACGGTTGCCGACGCCGGCGCCCCGAACTTCAAAGTGCCGAACCTCGCGCTCACGGGCGATTTGACGATCAACAAGCTGGACGACCGCCGCGGGTTGATGAAGCGCTTCGACGCCGTCCAGCACCACCTCGACAGTCGGCCGGACACGCTGGCCCGCGACAAGTTCGCCGAGGAGGCGTACCGCTTCGTGAGCGGCCCGGCTGCCAAGTGAGCGTT
>JAYUGD010000769.1:0-4127 GCA_043767785.1 Zavarzinella sp.
CCGGACTTATTGCTGACCGACCTGATCATGCCGGGCATGACCGGCCTGCAACTCATCGAGACGTGCGCCCGCGACTTCCCCCTCCTGCCCGCCATCCTGATGACGGACTTCGGGTCCGAGGACGTGGCGGCCGAGGCGCTGCAAAAGGGGGCGGTCAGCTACGTCCCCAAGCGGCGGGCCGAGCAAGACTTGGCCCGCACCATCACGAACATCCTCGGCCTCGCCCGGGCCGACCGCCGCAACCAGGCCCTGCTCGCCTGCTGCGCCAAGGCCGAAACGGTCTTTGCGATTCCGAACGACCCGGCGCTCGTCCCTGGTTTGGTGGCCTACGTCTGCGATGCCATGGCAAAAATGAAGTTGTGCGAGGAGAAAGTGTTGACGCGGATCGCCATTGCCCTCACCGAGGCCGTGGACAACGCGCTGCACCACGGGAACTTGGAGTTGAGTTCGAGCCTGCGGGAAGGGGACGGCGCCGCGTGGCGGGAGACCGGGGCCGCGCGCCGCATCGCTTCTCCGTACCGCGAGCGCCGGGTCACCGTCGCCGTGGCCGTGACGCGACAGCGGGCGACCGTGGTGATCCGGGACGAAGGTCCGGGCTTCGACGTGTCCAAAATCCCGGACCCGACGGACCCGGCGAATTTGGAAGTCGCCAGCGGCCGCGGCGTGTTCCTGATGAAGGCGTTCATGGACGAGGTGAGCTATAACGCCAAGGGAAACGAACTGACGCTGGTGAAGAACCGGCCGGCGTGACTCACGCCGTCGCCGTCAGCGTCTCGACGGTGGCGGCCCGCGTTTTGTTAGCCGCGACGCGGAGGCTTTGCGCAGCGGAGCGCGTCCCTCGGCCGTCACCAAATACGGAATTTTGTTGACACGGGTGACAATCCGGGGACGCGCTCCGCTCCGGAGACTCCGAGCTTGTGAGATATTCGCCGCCGAGTCATGAACGAGGCAAAGACCCGTGGGTGAGCGAGTCCGTTGAGCGTGCTCGCGGTGGTTCATCGTTTCGACCGGGGCTTTCGAGGGCTTCCGGAGGCCCTCGAAAGCCCCTTTCCGGCCCGTTTCACGGCGCCGGGCGCGCACCCTCCCCCGGACAGGCCGCCTGACTCGACACGTTTCTCCCGAAGTTGTGGGCGACCGCGTGCCACAACAACACCGTCTCCACCTTGGCGAGGCCGCGCACCGTCACCCGGTACCGGTTCCGGTTCCGCACTTGGGCGTTCACCCATTCCGCCGTGCTCGCCCGGCGCTTGTCCGTCTCCTTCGCCGCCGGCGTGTTCATCCGCGCCCGCCACTCGGCCGTCTCGTCCGTGTCCCCCTTCTTCCGGGCGTACGGGTCTTTTCCCGCCGCCGTCTGCTTCTCGGCGTCCCGCACCGGCGAGTACACGGTCGTCCCCTTGGCCTGCGCTTCGTCGATGGCCTCCAGCACGGCGAAGCCGCCGTCGACCAGCATCTCGGCCGGCCGCGCCCCGAACCGCTCCTCAATCTGGTCGAGCATCGGCAGCATCTGGTTCGCGTCGGTCCCCTCGGTGGTCACCGCCACCCCGACAATGGCCCCGCCGCCGGTGGTCGTGGCGAACTGGGCGTTGAACGCCGGCCGGTAGCCCCCGTCGGGCATCGTCATCTTCCGCGCCGCGGGGTCGGTCGTCGACGCCCGCAATTTCTCCGGCTCGGACTGGCGGCTCGGCGCCCGCCCCGCGTTCTGCTTTTGCAAATCCCCCAGGACCGACAGCGCTTCTTTCACGCGCGTCTCGCGCTCGCCGGCCGCCCGTTCCCGGGCCGTCCGTGACCGCCGGGCGGCCGCCCCGCCGTCCGCGGCCGTCTGGTTCTCCAGGGCCTTCACTTGTTGCCCCGCTTCCTCCAGGCATTTCTCCAGGGTGGGGTGGCGCCGGAACGACGACGCCCCGGCCGACGCCCGCACCCGCATCCCGTCTTGGGCCACCTGCGTCAGCGACACCACCCCCGCCGCCAGTAGCGTCGCCACGGTCTCCGTCAGCAACCGGCTCAGGAACGGCCCGTGCCCGGTCCGGAAATCCGACCGCGTGTGATACCCGATCGCCAACCCGCCGGCCAGCCAGCGGTACGCCAAGTGGTTTTGGATCAGGTCTTCCAGATCGCGGCTCGACCCCACCCCCTCGACGGTGGCGTACAGCCACACCGCCAGCAACACCCGCGGATCGAACGCCGGAGCGCCGGCCCGGCCGGGCACGGCGTCGATCTTTTCCAGCAACGGCGTCAGGTCCAGTCCCTCGGCGAACGCCCACACCGACCGCGCCGCATGCTCGGGGGGAAGCAACTGGTCGAGCGACTCCGTCCGCCATTCTCCCTGGTGACGGTTGGCGTGACGAAGACGACGGGCCGGCGAAGTCATGGCAAATCTCGCGAACAACGATGGCGGTGTCTCCACCATAGCGCGGCCTGCGAATCCTGTCGCCCCCGCCCGGCGATTATTTCACAGGCTCTCCGCGTCGCGGCTAACAAGTCACGGCATGTTTGACTCACGCCGTCGCCGTCAGCGTTTCGACGGTGGCGGCGATGCGGTCGAGGGGCAGGACGTGCGTGGCGGCGTTCAGCTCCACGGCGGCGAGGGGCATGCCGTACACGACGCAACTGGCCCGGTCTTGGGCGACGGTCCGCCAGCCAGCTTGCCGCAGCCGCAGCAACCCCTTCGCCCCGTCCGTCCCCATGCCGGTGAGCAACACGCCGACGCCGGCCTCTGGCCAGTGGTCGGCCACGCTGTTGAACAAGACATCGACGGACGGCCGGAACGGGTAGTTGGCCGGCTCTCGCACATATTCCAACCGCCGGTCGGCCGTCAGCGCCATGTGGTCGTTCGTGCAGGCCAAATACACCGACCCAGGGCGGGGGGATATGCCGGCGGCCACGGCCACCACATTTAGGCTGGTGTGTTGTTGCAGCCACTTGGCCATGTTCGGGGCGAAGTCGGCGTCGATGTGCTGGGCGACCAGCACGACGCCGGGGTACGAAGCCGGCAGGCCGCCGACTACTTTGGCGATGGCCTGCGGCCCCCCGGTGGACGCGCCGATGACGAGCATCGGCGGCAGTCGGTGGCCGGGCGCGGGCTTGGATGAGTGTGACGTTGTCGCGGGAACGGTTTTGTGCAGGCAGGCGATCTTTTCCAATTTCGCCAGCAGCGCCTCGGCGTCCACGAGGCGGCCGCCGCTGCCCATCGTCGGCGTGTTGACGGCGTCGATGCCGCCGCACCCCATCGCCTCGAACACCTTGTTGAAATTCCCGGTGACGCTGCCCGTCACCAGCAAGATCGGGCACGGGCTGGCGGCCATGATGCTGCGCGTCGCCTCCACGCCGTCCACGCCCGGCATCACCAAGTCCATCAGGATCGCGTCCGGCCGGTCGCGGCCCGCGAGGCGAATCGCCTCGGCCCCGCTCTCGGCCACCCACGCCACCGTGTAGCCCGGCACCGAGAGCACCGCCCGCTTCAACACTTCGCGGGCGAGAGCCATATCGTTGACGATGGCCACTCGCATCGGGGAATCACCTCGTCAGAATTGATCAATCCGGCACACTCATTCGGCCCAGGGGGAGAGGATGGGCGGGGCCTATTGCTACTATTGCCGGCCGATCAAACTTTGAACAGCCTGAACGAACGTATTGTCGTGAAAACTGCTCTTCATGAGGTAGTAATTCGCGCCCAAGTCCATCCCGCGCTTGCGGTCCTCGTCCCGGTCCTTGTACGACACCACGACCACCGGAATGTGGCGAAACTGGGCGTCCGTGCGGATCAGCCGCAAGAGTTCCAGCCCGGTCATGCGCGGCATGTCGATGTCCGTCACCACGAGGTCGTACTCGCCGGTCCGCAGCTTGTTCCACCCGTCCTGCCCGTCGTTGGCGAGCGTCACGCGCAGGCCCATCTGCCGGAGCAGTTGCTTCTCCACCTCGCGCACGGTGGCCGAGTCGTCCACCACCAGGACGTTCCCGCGGGACGGCCCGGCCCCGCCGCCGCCGCGGCGGGAGAGCCGCAGCACGTTGCCGGTCTGGATGAACGAGTCCATCGAGCGGATCATGTCTTCCACGTCGGCGATCAACACGGGCAGGCCGTCGTCGAGAATCGCGCCGGCCGCGATGTTCGGGACTTTGCCCAGCCGCGG
>JAYUGD010000770.1:0-4122 GCA_043767785.1 Zavarzinella sp.
GCCCGGGAGAGCGCAAGCATGAAATTGAAAATGCTCTAATGCAGCCCGTTCCGTCAGGGCCGGGCATTTGCCAAGGCACCGGGCGGGAATCCGGCCCTCGGGGGACCGGAGAAAGATAATCGGTCCTTCAGACCGAGGCCGTTCGATGGCCCGTGTCCCCAGCCCTTTCGGGCTGGGCTATGGTAATCGGCCCTTCAGGCCGAAAGACGGTGCGCTCAAAGACTTGAAAACGTCACATGCACGCAGGCGCTTGGACTTTTCGGTTGACCGGCGAGCGGGAGATGTCAATCCCCCGCTTCTGACTGCGAGCGATTCAGATGTCAAAAGAAGCGGAGGACTGACGTCCCCCGCTCGCCTTGGCTTTCGACGAAGCATACGGTCGCCAAGGGGTGACGGAGGAAAATTTCGCGTCCGTCCGACACTCAACGTGCGGCGGCCCGTCGGCGCCCGGCGGGATGCAAACCATTACTGCCAAAGAAGTTGCTTGTGAGTCCGCGCATGAATCGCGCGGACGATTCCCTCGCCGCAACGAAACCGTCGGCGTCCGACGGCAAACAATTCGGGCGCGACGCGAAAAGCCATGTGCTAAGGTAGGCTGAATCTCGTCACCCAGCGGGGCACGGCCATGAGTGTTGATCGCGTTCGAGAAGAGGCCACGACCCACGTCCTCACGCCGCCGGAGCCGCTCGACATTCGGGTCGTTTCCTCCCCCTACCCCTTCCTCGCGTCGCCGATGCGGCCGGACGAGATCGGGCGGCTCGGCGCCTACCGGGTGCTGAAGCTGTTGGGCCAGGGCGGCATGGCTTATGTCTTTTTGGCCGAGGACTTGCACCTGCGGCGGCGGGTCGCCCTGAAGGTCATGAAGCCGGCGCCGGAAGGCGACCCGGCGGCCGCCGCCCGTTTCCTTCGCGAGGCCCGGGCGTTGGCGTCGATCAAGCACGACCATGTGGTGACGGTCCACCAAGTTGTCCACGACGGCCCCGCCCCGTTCTTGGCGATGGAGTGGCTGCGCGGGCAAACGCTGGAGGATTGGGTCGCCGACAACGGCCCCGCCAGCGGCGCGGAGGCGTTGCGGCTGGCCCGGGAAATCGCCGCCGGCTTGGCCGCGGTCCACGGCAACGGTCTGGTCCACCGCGACTTGAAGCCGAACAACCTGTGGGTGGAGGAGCCGGGGCGGCGCGTCAAGCTGCTCGACTTCGGCTTGGCCCCAGGGCTTACGCACTGCATTTTCCCGAGGATTCCATCACCTGGCAAATTAATTTTTCCAAATAGTCCGTGTTCCAGCCCGCCATTTCCCGCGTCCCCTTGATGCCGTGTTTTGGGTTGCCGAGCTTGATCATCGCATGGGCCAGCTTTCGCAGGAGCGTGAAATTCTCCGGCCCACTTCCCTTGCGCAATTGATGGCCGTCCTCTCCGAACACCACGTCCATCACCCAGGGCAGTTGATTTTCGACACGCCAGTGATCTCGCACGGTCGTCAGGAACTCTTGGGCCGTCAACACCCGGCTGGAGATAAAATAACGCATCTCCATCTCAAGCCTGCCGTTGACCACCCGCTCGCTGATGACAACACCGACCGCCGCCAGGCTTTTTCACAGCGCTTGGTTGCGGATGTGTTCCCGCTGTGTTGAGACATAACAAATTCGCTTCTCCTCCCGTCCGCGGCTGACGTTTTCCGTCTTGGCGTACTCGGCCTCCGTCGGAACGGTTTCGCCGCCGAGCATTGGGGCCAGGGTCGCCTGGACATCCTCATATAAATGCCCCTGGTTGCCCTTCACGGCCAGCAGATGGTCGCCCTGGCCGTCGACGATGGCCGCCGCGATTTCCCGCGGGCACCCCATCGCGTCGATCGCCACAATCGCCTTCTTAAGATCAAGCAGTTTCAGGAGTTCCGGAATCGCGGTGATCTCGTTGGATTTCTCGGCCGTGACCTTCTGCGCCAGGCAAACCCCGTTCGCCGTGGCAAACGCATGACCCACGTGCCGGCCCTTGAGCCGGCCTTTGTTGTCGGCCGATCCGCGCATTGTTTTGCCATCGCTGGCGATGTGTTTCAATGTCAACTCGCCGCAGATTTCGGCCATCCATCCGCCAAAACGACTGTTCAACACATCCGGGTTCAGGCGGGCAAAAACACGTTGAAACGTGTCATGGGACGGGATGCCGTTTTCCAGTTTCAGGAAGGAGCGAAACCACGTCTCATGGCCCTCGCCAAACCGCTCGACGGCCGTCCACGCATTGGCCCCGCCCAGGACGGCGCACCGGGCGATGACAATGATGTCACTGAGCAAATGGGCCTTGTTGTCATTGTCGGCCCGGAAGTCAGGGCAGTCCTCAAATATCAACACGAGATGACGCCGCGCGGACACGGGATCGGAACGGGCGGAATGAGTCGTGGCGTCGGACATGTGGTGTTCCTTCACGATGCAAATTCAGGCTCGGAATCGCATCTTATCAACTCTGGGAACGACCGCACCGGCCTCCTTCCCCGACCGCCCAATCCTCCCGGAGTGACCTCCGCAGTCGGTCGCCCAGACCGCCCAAATCACCGGCTCAGTGCGTAAGCCCTGGGCTTGGCCCGCGCCGTCGAAGACGACGCGCGGCTGACCGGGACCGGGTACATCATCGGCACGCCCGCGTTCATGTCCCCGGAGCAGGCCCGCGGCGAGCGCCTCGACGCCCGCAGCGACCTGTTCAGCCTGGGCGGCGTCTTGTATTTCCTGTGCGCCGGCCGGCCGCCGTTTCAAGCCGCGTCGTCCGTGGGCCTGTTGACCTCCGTGGTTCTGGACCACCCCCAGCCGATCAACGACCTCAACCCGCGCCTGCCCGCGCCGCTGGCCGCGCTCGTCATGCAATTGCTGGAGAAGAGTCCCGAGCGCCGACCGGCGTCGGCCCGCGACGTGATCGCGCGGCTGGTAGCGGCAGAGAAGGGGTTCGTTCCGACCGGCGATACGGCGCCGGTGGAACGAACCGTCGGCGAGGCGGACATGGCGACGGAGCAGATCGTCCCCGGCGAGCTGTTGGAGAAGGTCCGGGGACGACGGCGCCCGCGGTTCGTCGCGGCGGTCGCGCTGGGCGTGACAGTCGGGCTGATCGGCGTGGCCGGGTGGCAGTTCGGCGGCCGGGCCGACTCGAACGAACCCCGCCCGGCGGGCGGCGGCGACCAATTCGCGCTCGCCGAGGCGACGCCGAGCGGCGTCTTCGTGATGTCAACCGACTTCATGATTAACCAAGGCGCCGGGCCGGCCAACGACAGCGTGACACTCCTCGACGCGGCGGGGGCCGTGAAATTCCGCGTGGCCGACTTGAACACCTGCGACACCATCGGCAGCACGCACACCATCGCCACCGACCCGGCGCGGGGCCACGTCTGGGTGGCCGAAAATGTCGCCAAGCGAATTCGCCGGCTCGACTACTCGGGCCGCGTGACGGCGACGATTGATACCCTCGACGCGTCGGCGGTCGCCGTGGACCCGAAGACGGGCAACCTGTGGGCCTTGGCCAACAATGGGTTCATCGGCAGCGGCCGAATCGCTGTGTACGGGCCGGACGCCAAATACATCGCCACCCACGCCGTCGTCGGGTGGGACATCGTCTACGACGCCAAGGCCGAGGCGTTTTGGGTCGCGGCCCAGAGCCTCACGAAAATCGCGGCGGCCGACGGGAAAATTTTGTCAACGACCCCCCTCCGCACCTACTCCGCCACGAGCATCGACGCGGACCCGACCTCGGACTCGTTGTGGGTCGCGGTGTGCAACCACCCCGACCTGCCGAATTCCGGCACGAACCGTCTGCTCAAGTTCAACGCGGCGGGCAAGGAAGTGTTGAGTGTGGAACTCGGCCCCAAGCACGCGAAGAAAGTCTCCGTCGACCGCGTCGGCGGGGGCGTCTGGGTCGCCAACTTGGGGCAGTCGGCCGAACACTTTTCCCCCGACGGCAAGTCCGTCACGCTGCACCCGGCCAATGTCCTGACCGTCATGGCCGACCCGCGTGAGGCGGCGATTTGGATCGTGACCCCGGACGAAGTCCAAAAAATGACGGCCGCCGGCGTCGTGACCAAACGCACCCGCCACGCGGCCCCGCCCATCTCCGGGGCGTGGATCGCCTCACTCGATTGAGCATTGC
>JAYUGD010000771.1:0-4120 GCA_043767785.1 Zavarzinella sp.
TCGACGCCGCCCAAGCCGACCGCCCGCGACCGCGTCTGGTCAACCCGGCCGGGCAAACGCAGGCCGCCTGAGTTAACATGGGCCGTGAACTGGTACCTCAAATAAGCCGGCCCAAAGACGACTTAACCACGAATAACACGAATAACACGAATAAATCAAAGGCACACGAAACGCTCCCGCTAAAGTGCCGGGTCTTGGATTCGTGTCATTCGTGTTATTCGTGGTTGAATGTTCTTCCGGGTTGGTGTCCGCGTGCCGCTCCCGTTTTCCAAAACCCTTCTTGCCCCCCGCGGCGAATCGTCAAGAATGACTGACGCATGACCCCAGCCCCCCGCCACGTCCGGCAATTCGGCAAGACGCTCCTGATGGGCGTGTTGGCTTTGCTGTTGATCCCGCGGGACTCGGCTTCCCAGCCCAAGGAGCGGCCGGCTGATCACCCGACGGCGACACAGTTGACGGAAGGGGCCGAGAAGGCGGCGGCGGGCAAATGGTTGGACGCCATCGAGCAGTTTCAGCGGGTCATGGACACGGCCGGGGACGAGTTGACGCCCGTCGGGCCGCGGCGGCAACTGCCGGCCCGGTGGGTGGCCCAAGACCACATTTCCCGACTGCCGCCGGCCGGGCTGAAACTGTACCGCCAGCGCGTGGACGGGCAGGCGGCCACGCGCGTGGCCGAGGCGAAGAAGGCCCCGACGACGGCCGAACTGCACAAGGTTCTCGCGGAGATGTTTAACAGCGCCGCCGCCGAGGAGGCGATTCTGGAACTCGCCCGTCGGGCCTTCGCCGCCGGCCATCTGGATGAGGCGGCCCACTTCTGGAAGATGCTGCTCCCCGGCGCTCCGGACGACGGCCAACTCCACTTCCCGCAACCGCAGACGCCGGCCGCGGCCGTGACGGCCCGTCTGATTCTCGTTCATCTCTACCAAGGCGACCGGGACGACGCGGCCACGGCCCTCGACGCGCTGAAGAAGGATCACCCGGACGCCGGCGGCTTGCTGGCCGGGAAGGCCGCCAAGTACGCGGACACGCTGACCGAATTCTTGAACCGGCCCGACAGCGCTCTCCCCCCGCCGGCGCCCGAGCCGGGCTGGAACACGTTCGCCGGGCAAGCGGGGCGGGACGGCAACACGCACGCGGCGTTGCCGTACTTCTGGCCGGACGAGCCGGCGTGGAAGATTCCGCTGCCGTCCCCCAAGCGGGTCCGCTTCGGCGAGTCGCCGTCGAACCCGTTCCACCGCAACGCTCTCGCGTTCCACCCGGTCATCGCCGGGCCGGAGGCACTGATCGCCGACGCGAAGCGCGTGTGGTCCGTGGACCGTCTGACCGGCCGGCCGACGGAAGTGTACGCCTCCGCGACCGGGGGCGACACGGCCGTATCGACGCTGCGGGACGTGCGCCACACACTGACGGTTCACCGGGGCCACGTGTACGCCCGCCTCGGGGCCGACGGGTTGCAGTCCCCGCTCGGGGAGGACGCGGTTACTCCGAAAAGTGAACTCGTCTGTCTCGGGCCGCGGGCCGCCGACACGCCCGCGCGGAAAGTCTTGTGGCGGTTGCAACCGCCGGGCATCGCGGAATCCACGACCATTTGGGAAGGCTGCCCCGTCGTCACGGACGGGCGCGTCTACGCCATGTTCTGGCGGCAGGCCCGCGGGGAGACGGTCGCGGGTGTGGCCTGTTACCAGCCGGGAGACGGGGCCGAGTTGCCCCTGTTGCTCTGGCAGCGCATCGTCGGCAAGAGCGGCGGGGAACCCAATGGCGACGTCCGGCATCGGCACGAACTGTTGACGCTTGCCGGCGCCAATATCCTCGTCGCCCCGCAGGCCGGCAGCGTGACGGCGCTCGACGGCCGCACCGGGCAGCCGGCGTGGGAGTTCCGCTACGAGAGCGCCGACCGGGCCACGTTGCCGCGCTACCGCGACCTGTGCCCGCCGGTCGCCAGCGGGGGAAAAGTCTTCCTCGCCCCGGCCGACCGCGACCACCTCTTTTGCGTGGACGCCTTCACCGGCCGGCTGATCTGGGACCGCGACGGCGTGGAAGTCCAGCACCTCCTCGGCGTCGCCCGCGGCCGGCTCATCGCCACGTTCGGCGGCCAGTTGAAAGGCCTGCGCGGATTGAGCGTCCGCACCGGGGCCGACACCGGCCCGGACGGCTGGACTTTGCACGACCAGGCCGGGGAGATCACCTTCGGCCGCGGCCTCGTCTCGGACGACGCCGTCGTCTGGCCCACGCGCCACGGCCTGGCGTTCGTCAGCCCCGAAGACGGCCGGCCGCTGCGGCAGCCAATCCCCGGCAGCTTCGGCAACCTCACGTTCGCCGACGGCCTGCTGTTGGTCGCCACCGGCACGGAACTCTGGGGCTACCTCGCGGACGGCAAAGCCGTGAGCAAGAAGGCCGACGTGGAGAACCTTCCCCCGGATGCGATGGTGTGGACCGCCGAGGGGCGGCCCATTCGGGCGGCACAAGTTCGTCGGGCGGAAGGCCCGCAACCCGCCGCGGAAGCGGAGCCGTTAATCCCGGCCACGGACGTTCCCGCCGTGCTGGAAGCCCCGCTCGACCGAAAACTCGTTTCCACGGTCAACGACCCAACGCTGCGCCTCCTCGCGGAGTCGCCGCGCCTGATCGCCCTCGGGGAACAACTCCACGTCGGCGCTCAGGCCGTCCCCAACCCGGCGAAGCACGAAGTCACGTTCGCCGGGGAAACGCCGCGGGCGATCATCCTCGCCGGCCCGGCGGGCGTCACCGCCATTCATCCGGGCCGCCTGACCGTGATGTGGGAACTCCTGCTCGACGCCACCGCCCCGCGGTTGACGGCGCCGAACCGCCCGGGATTCCCGCTCGCCTCGGGGAAGGAGTCGGCCACCACGTTCGATGCATTCACGCTGATTGATGACGCGCTATTTGTCGTCCACGATGCGCACGACTTGCTCTGCTACGCCCCGGCCACGGGAACCTTGAAATGGGGCCGTCGCGTGGAAGACTTGGCGCCCCGCGTGCCGTTCACCGCGACATGGAATCCGCACATGGCTCGCTCGGGGAACTTGCTCGCGGTGCAAACGTCCACGGGCGCCATCGGCGTCTTGGACGCGGACACGGGCACAGTTCGCCACGCGCTGAAGACATTCGCCAAGTCGTGGATCGAGCCGCCGACCGTGGTCGGCGCCGGGCAATTCGCGTGGCCGACGGACGACGCGGTGATGCTCTACGACGCTGATCGCGGCGCGCCCGTGGCAACGCATGCCCTCCCGAACCCGGTCAGCCTGAGCGGTGTTCCCCCGCGGTTACGATTGCACGGCAACGACCTGCTCGTGCTGACCGACCGCAACGCCGGCACGGACGCGGACCTGTTGGACGCCGCGACGCTGAAACGCAAGTGGGTTCAGCCGCCGGTCACGCTCGGCCGCCGCTTTGAAGACATCGCCGTGGGGGACGACCGCTTCTTCGTGGCCGCCGACGACCGCTTGTCCGCGTATGCGTGGAAGGAAGCGGAGCCGTTGTGGTCGGTCCCGTTGCCGCCAAGTGACGGCCCCCGCCGGTTGGCCGTCACGCCGGCCGGGGTGTGGGTCGCCCCGCGCGCGCCGGAGATGACGCGCCGGAATTTTGACGCCCTCGCGGCCTTCCGCGGCGCCGGCGGGGACGGCGCGCGGTTGGTTCGGGCCGTGGGCGATTCCTATAATGTGTGGACCCGGCGGACGTGGCCCGTGCTGCTCGTCACCCCGATGACCGGGGCCGTGGCCCAGCGGTGGAACATCCCGGCGTTGGGCGTGGCGGCCGGCCTTGATGTTGGCCGCACGCGCGTGAACATCCTCACGGGTCAGGGGCGCTGGCGGCTGGAACCGTTGGCGGGGCCTTGAAACACTCCAGATAAACCGCCGCGAGGCGGTCGTGTTGGAGTCCCGCCTTCAGGCGGTCCGAGCCTGACACCCAGAGGCGGCCGGCGAACCGAGTCTTCGAGGGTTCGCTTCCGCGGGTGACGGCTGCCGCCCAAGGGGTCGGACCCTCGAAGACTCGGTCCTCACGCGCTTTTTCTCGGGGAGGCCCGGACCGCCTAAAGGCGGGACTCCAACGCGACCGCCTGACGGCGGTTCAACAGACGCTGTGCATAAGGAACTGAACCAAC
>JAYUGD010000772.1:0-4119 GCA_043767785.1 Zavarzinella sp.
CCCGCCAGTGGCCTCCATAGATTTTGAGAACGCTCACTCGAAATCTACCGGAAGCCCATGAAGCCCACCGCCGTCCTGCTCATCACCTGCCCGGACACGCGCGGCATCGTCGCGGCCGTCAGCGAGTTCTTGTATCAGCACGCCGCCAATATCTTGCACGCGGACCAGCACCAGGACGCGGAGCGGGCGTTGTTCTTCATGCGCGTCGAGTGGGACTTGGCCGGCTTCGCCCTCGCCCCGGGCGAGTTCGCGGCCCGCTTCCAGGCCATCGCCGACCGCTTTCAGATGGCGTGGCGGTTCGAGACCACCGACCGGCGGCCGCGGGTCGCGCTGTTCGTCTCCAAGTACGACCACTGCCTGCAAGACCTGTTGTACCGGCACCAGAGCGGCGAGTTGCCGTGCGACATCCCGCTGATCGTCGGCAACCACCCCGACGCCAAGCGCTGGGCCGACTTCCACAGCGTCCCGTTTCACCACGTCCCCGTCGACCCCGGCCGGAAGGCGGAAGCCGAAGCGAATCAACACCGTCTCCTGAACGACCACGGCATCGACCTCGTCGTCCTCGCCCGCTACATGCAGGTGTTGTCCGCGGACTTCGTGGGCCGCTACCCCGGCCGCATCATCAACGTGCACCACTCGTTCCTGCCGGCCTTCAGCGGGGCGAAGCCGTACCACCGGGCGTTCGCGCGCGGCGTGAAGCTCATCGGCGCCACCAGCCACTACGTCACTGACGAACTCGACGAAGGCCCGATCATCGAACAAGACGTGGTGCGCATCTCCCACCGCGACGGCCTCGCCGACCTGTTGGA
Organism: Zavarzinella sp.; assembly: GCA_043767785.1. GTDB lineage: Bacteria > Planctomycetota > Planctomycetia > Gemmatales > Gemmataceae > Zavarzinella. The sequence goes on from JAYUGD010000772.1 coordinate 810, forward strand.
GAAGGGCAAAGACTTGGAAAAGGCGGTCCTGTCGCGGGCCGTCCGCTGGCACATCGGCCACCGCATCCTGGTGTACGACCGCAAGACGGTGGTGTTCGACTGAAAGTGAAAAATTCCACGCCCCCCGCGCACAATCGTCGGGGAACCGCTGATAGTCTCGTGTCGATGCGGCAAGCGCCGTCGAAGGCGCCCCGCGGCAACGAGACTTCAGCGAGAGAAATCAGATGTGCATTCGAATCTTTGCGGCGGCCGTCGCCGTGGCGTCGTTGGTCGCCGCCCCGGACTCCGCCGAGGCGGGGCCGTTGACGCCGCAGCAGGCGGCCTCGATTAACGTGGCCGCCGCGTATTCGCGGGACACCCTGCGGATGACAACCTTTCAAGCCGAGTACGTCCGCCAAGACGGGACGCTCGTCAACGCGACGTGTACGCGGACCGTGACGTACCGCGGCGTGACGACGACCACCCGGTACGCTGTGTCGTTCAGCATCGGTGCCACCGTCCCGCCGCGAGGCGGGTCAGTCGGCCAACTTTACGTGTCTGGGGTGACGTCAAACATCATTCCATAAATCGGTCCAAAAAGTGCCACACGCCCTCGCCGCTCACTTCTCCGGGCGGGGCCCTCCACGGCGGGACGCGAACAGCGTCTCGCCGTGACTCGTTTCCCCAAGTCACCACTCGCGGCCGCTCATTGGTCTGAACCCGCGTCAGGCACGGGCGTCTGCGTCGGCCGGCGCGTGCGAGGCGACGGTCTCTTGCTTGCGCAGCGACCCGTTCGCCACCGACAGGCGGGCGACGGTCGCCTTCCAGTCGCGCGACAGGACGGCCGGGGCAACTTCGCCCAGCAGGCGGTCCAAGTCCGCATTTGTCGTATTGGAGAAATCAGTCTTCGAGCGGTCGGACACTGTGGACGCCACGAAATCACTCCAATGAGAAAGGGCCAAGCACCGCTTGGGATAGAGGGGAATCATACGCCGTTATCGTGGGCCGACACAGGGCAATCTGTCTGTCTGGCCGAAATTGTCGCCGATTTGACCAATTGACAAAACCTGTCCAAATACATGGCTGATCTGTCGGCGAGGGGCAAGTCCCCCACCGCGCAGGGGTCGAGGCCGGCGGTGAGCCGCTCGGCCAAGTCCCAACTACGCCCCCCCTCCGCGAAGCGGCGGAGTTGCGCGGGGAAGACGGCGGCCAAGACATATAGGGCCTGAACGCCGAGGAGGAACCGGCCGTGGTCCGCCGGTGGCCGGTGCGTGGCATGGAACGGGAAGAGGCCGGGGGCCGCCACGGCGAACGGGTTGTCCCGGACGACGGCCGGGACGTCCATCGTCAGGCGGGCTTTCAGGTCGGACGGCCGGAACAGGCCGGCGTGCGCCGCGTGCGCCGCCGAGCCGGGGTACAGGGCCAAGGTGTTCAGCCGGATGGGACACCCGCGTTCCGCGGCGGCGGCCGCGACCGCCAGCGTCGCCTCGAAGCGGGCCTTCGCCGCCGGGGAGTCCACTTCTTGGACCATGAACGACAGCGTGGGGACGACCCCGGCGGCTTGGCATTCGGCCGCCCGGCGCAGCATGTCCGGCTCACTGGAATATAGCTTCTTGGCGAAGTGCGCCCGGTCGTCGGGGTGGACGGCGTCCACGCCGACATAGACCCCGCGGCACCCGGCCCCGGCGAGCGCCGCGATCACCGGGGGCGTCAGTTGGGCGAGGGTGGCGTAGCAGTGGAAGGTCAACTTCTCCGGCCGGCGGGCCAGGGACGCGCACAGGGCGACCATGGCGGCGGGCGAATTCACGAAGTTGTCCTGCACGACGAACAGAGTGCGGGCGCCCGCGCGGGCGGCGGCGGCCCATTCGCGTTCGAACCGGTCGTCGTCCGGCGGGCGGGCGCCCTGACCGTAGTGGGCGGGGGAGTAACAGAACGTGCAGGCGAACCGGCACCCGCGCCGCGCGCCGTCGAAGTCCAGCAGCCGCCGCGGGTTGGCCTTGAAGTACCGGCCCACGTCGGCCAAGTCGTAGAGCGGGGACGGAATTTCGCCGACCGTCGGCCGCCGCGGCGGCCCGCCGTCGACGACCACGGCCGCCGTCCGGACCACGGCACCCGCTACGGCGCCTGTGACGCCGGACGCTTCTGCGGCCAAGTAGTCGCGAAACGAGTGTTCGGCCTCGCCGACGAACACGGCGTCCGCCCACGGGAACAGGCCGACGAACTCGGCGGCCGCGGCCCCGAAGTGCGGCCCGCCGAAGAGCGTCTTAACCCCCGGGGTCAGTTGCTTGACGTGCCGGGCGAGTTCCAGTGACACGTGAGAGTTGACGGCCATTCCCGAAAAAGCCACGAGGTCGGCGCTCGTCTCGGCGATGCGGGCGGCGGCCTCCGCGTAGAAGTCGGCCGCGGGCGCGCCGGCAGTCTCCAGCCCGGCGAGGTTGAAATCGAGGAGTGTGCCCGCGGCCCCGGCGTCCCGCGCGACGCGGCCGAGGAGGAGGGCCCACAGCGGCGGCGCCAAGTCGGCGGTCGCGACGGCCTCCAGCGGCGGGTTGACGAACGTGACTCGCATCGGATGGTCCTGTCGCGGGCGGGCGGCGTGAGTCACAACACCGCCAACAGCCGGCGGAAGTCCCGGCGGTTCATGCGGTCGGTGTCCCCCATTGTACGCTCGTCCATGCCGTCCAAGGCTTCGCCAATGGCCGTTAAGTTCTGAATCAACTGCAGGTTCGTAGGGATAAACCCGGCGCGGATCTCGGGCAGGAGCCATTCGAGGAGCCACTGGACGCGGACGGGGTCCTTCTTGAAGGCGGCGGTGTCCGTACTTGGCAGGTAGGCGAGGTCCGGCGGGTTGTCCACGAGCTGCTGCCGGCGGAACGCGGGCAGCAGCGGCGTCAAGTACCGCAGGGCCGCGAGGTAGTGGGACCAGATGCCGAACGGCATGCCCTCCGGTGTAAGAAACCGGTCCCACCACGCCGTGTCGGTCAACTCGTCGTGCGTCCGGCGCAGCAGCGTGAACGCCGCTTCCGGTACGGTAACGTCCGCCGCCGGCAAGTCACTGGTCCGGGCCGCCGTGCCGAAGAATAAGGCGTCTTCGGCCGCGTACGGCCCGGACAGCTTGGCCTCCGCGCGCCGGGCCTGAACGGCGGCGGCGGTCTTGACGACGGTCCCCTGAAGGTGGGTGTGTTCGCACGACAGGCACAGAGCCTCCACGAGGTGGTAGCGGACATGGGCGCACAACAGGGACTCCCGGCGGGCGGCCTTCTCCTCCGGCGTGGCCCGGGGTGCGGCGGTGCGGTCTTGGGGCTTCTCGGCCGCGTAGGTGTTCATGATCGCC
>JAYUGD010000773.1:0-1345 GCA_043767785.1 Zavarzinella sp.
GCCTTGCTCGGCGGCGCCTTCTTGATGAACTCCGTCCCGCGGCCGAAGGCCGGGTGCTTCGGCGTCCACCCCATGTAGTACCGGCACAACAGCCCCACCGGCGTCAGGCTCACCGACTCGCCCTTTTCGCGGTAGCCGTACTTCGCCCCGGAATCGCTGGCCACGTTGTTCAGGAACTTCTCGGCCGCCCCGTACACCTTCTCCTTGTCGAACTTGATCCCGGCCAGCTTGGCCGACTGCAACGCTTGGATTTGCCAGCCGACGATCGACGTGTCGCCGTCCGTCCCGGCCGTGTAGCCCCAACTGCCGTCCTTCGACTGCGCCCGCACGATGTAGGCCACCGCCTCGGCCGCTTTCTTCTTCACGGCCGGGTCGCCCGTCATGCCGGCCACCTCGCACAGGGCGACGGTGCCGATGGCGTGCTCGTACATGTTCGCCGACATCATGCCGCCCGAGCCGACCTTGCCCGTCAGCCACGTCACCGCGGCGGCGACTTCCTTCTGGTATAGCTTGCCGGACTTGTGCGTTTCGCCGGCGGCGAGGAACGGCAACAAGGCCATGCCGGTCGCGGCGACCTTGTTCGCCTTGCTCGACCCGTCGTACTCCCACGAGCCGTCTTTGAGTTGCTTACGCTTCAGCCAGCTCAACCCCTTGGCGACGGCCGCCTCGGAGAGTTCGTTGCCGCCCGTGGCCTTGATGAGCTTGTCCTTCGTCGCCCCGGATGTGCGGCCGACCAGGCCGGGCGACGTGCCCGGCGTCTCCGTGGGGAGGCCGTCGGTCTTCGGGCCGTCAGTGCCCGGCGTTTCCGGTTGTTGGGCGCCGAACACGGCCGTTTGCGGGGCCGGCTCGTCGGCTTGGCGGTCCGCGCCGGGCGGCTCGTCGGCCGCCGCGGCGTCCACGGTGGCGGCGGCTTCCTTTTCAACGTCCGCGGCCTTCGGCACGTCGATGTCGAACCCGAGATCTTCGTTGACAAGGTTATCTTCCGGCGCGGGCGGGCTTTCCACCTGCGCGGCGAAGCCGTTCTCGTCCGGCGTGGCCGCCGCCTCCTTCGGGGCGGAGAGGAACAGGATGCCCACGCCCATCACCACGACGTGAATCGCGCCGGAGACCACCCACGCCGGCAGGTGGCGACTCAGCACGCGCGTGTGCAAGTCGTCTTCGGCCACTTCCAGCCGCCGGATCACCGGGGCCGGTTTCGGCTTCTCAAGTTTCTCGGCCATCGCCCACCTCCCGACGGGAACTGTTTGACGAGTTACGCACGCGCTTGGACTCAATTCGCGGAGGATCGTTCCCGGAAACGGGCGGCCCGACTCGATGATTTGTTAGCCGCGACGCGGAGGCTTTG
>JAYUGD010000774.1:0-11145 GCA_043767785.1 Zavarzinella sp.
TTTATGCCGTGACCGCAAAGGCTCTGAAAGCGCGGTTCCCAAAACTCTTGATCGGCGGGCCGGGTCTCGGCAACACCGGGAAAATCGAAGGCGACCGCATTGAGCCAACACCGTTTCTGAAGTTGTTCTTGACGAAGTGCCGAGACGAAACCCTGCCGCTCGACTTCCTATCGTGGCACTGTTACACCGGCGACCCGAAAGAGTTGGCCCGCCGGGCAACCGGCATGCGTCGCGTCCTTGACGCCGCCGGCTTCAAGGCCGCCGAGAGCCACCTGAACGAGTGGAACTACCTGCCCGGCGGCGATTGGTCCGGCATGATGAGCAAGGATGCGACGGCCCGCCACCGCTGGCACGACCGACTGGCCGGCCCGGAGGGGGCGGCGTTCGTGGCGGCGACGCTGACGCTGCTGCAAGACACGCCGCTCGACATGGCGAATTACTTCTCGGCGGAGGCCCAGGGTATGGGCCTCTTCTCCGTCCACGGCTTGCCACTGAAAACCTACCACGCCTTCCGGGCTTTTCAAGAACTGGCCGGCCTGCCGCGCTTGCCCGCCGTCGGCGCCTTGCCGAACGGCGTCACTGCCCTCGCGGCGGCCGAAGCCGACAAGTCGGCCGTCCTTGTGTTGTTGGCCCGCTACGCCGGGGAAGGCGGGCCGGTGTCGGTGAATCTTCGACAACTGCCGTGGGAAGGGCGGGCCAAATACGAAATCCTCGGCGTGGACAACACGCGAGACTTGGAGCAGGTGGGTTTTGGCGTCACGGACGGCGAGGTCTCCGTGAACTTGCCCGCGTCTTCCGTCCGCCTCATCAAATGGCGAAAGCCGTCTTAGAATACGCCCGACACCCATACCCATGCCAAGGAGTCGATCCCGATGACCGGACGCGAAGCCATCCAAACCGCCCTCGAAAACACCCAGAAGTCGCTGAACTGGTTTCTGAGTGACTTCACCGATGCCGACATGCTGGTGCGGCCCGTGCCCGGCGCCAACCACGCCGCGTGGCAGGTCGGCAACGTGATCGGCGGGGACGTGGGACTGATTTCCAGCGAAATGCCCGACGCCAAATACCCATCCCTGCCGCCCGGTTTCGCCGACCTGCACGGCGGATCCGCCGGCGCCAAACAGGAGGGGCCGGAAGGATTCCTCGCCAAAGACGAGTACCTGAAACTCTTCAACGCCGTGCGGGCGGCCACCGTCGCCGCCCTCAACACGCTGACCGACGCCGACCTCGACCGCCCCTGCACCGGGAAGTACAAGGACTTCGCCCCGACCCTCGGCAAGATGTTCCTCATGGTGTCCGACCACACGACCATGCACAGCGGCCAGTTCTCCGTGATCCGGCGGAAGTTGGGCAAGCCGGTGCTGTTCTAAACGGTTCGTTTGCTCGACCGTTCCGACACGATCTGTTTGATTGGAATAAAACACGCTCCACCCAATAAATTCGCACTCTTCGCAGTCAAACGGCGAAGAGTGCCGTTGAGTCACCGTATGCCCGTGCCCGATTTCCAGTCAATGATGTTGCCGATCCTTCTACACATGCAGGATGGCCACGAAATTCACGTCCGCGATTTGACAGATGCCATTGCGGAACACTTTGGCATGTCAGCCGAGGATCGTCAAATAATGCTTCCGAGCGGCCATCAATCCGTTCTGACGAACAGGGTCGCATGGGCAAAAGCGCATTTGAAAAATGCCGGCCTGATCGACAATCCAACTCGTGGCCGAGTGCGAATAGCCGATGCAGGGCTCCGAGCCTTGGCAAAGAAGCCTGCCGCTATCGACTGCCGCTTTCTCAAGCAGTTTCCCAGCTACTGGCGGTTTATCGGGGGAAGCCCGGAGGATGCGGCAGCCGCTTCCGCAATTGCCGAAGTGGTGACCATTGAGAGCAAGGAAACGCCCCAAGAGCTGATCGAGAATTCATTTCGCTCTCTTCGGCAAGCGACCAGCGAATCTTTGCTGGAACGCTTACATGAGTGCTCGTCAGGATTCTTTGAGGTGGTGGTCGTTCGCTTTCTCCAAGCGCTTGGCTACGGGGCGACCGGGGAAGCGCTCGTCACTGGCAAGTCAGGCGACGGCGGCGTGGACGGCATCATCAAGGAAGACAAACTCGGGCTCGACATTGTCTGTGTTCAGGCAAAACGATGGGAAGGCACTGTCGGCCGCCCGGTGATCCAAGCATTCGTCGGTAGCATGGATTTTGTGCGGGCCAAGAAGGGTGTCGTTATCACGACTTCGGCATTCTCGAAAGACGCCAAGGATTTTGTGGATCGCATCGAAGGAAAGAAAGTTGTGCTAATCGACGGCCCGACACTCGCCGGAATGATGATCGAGTATGATGTCGGCGTGACCGTGACGAAGCAGTATGCGTTGAAGGAAGTCTCGAACGATTTCTTCGACGAGGATGAGGGTTGAATCTTGCTTTCAGTTTGACTTCGTAGCCCAATGGATGAGTTGGCGGCCATTCGCGGCTTCGCAACTGCGACGAGGCGCCGGTTCGGCAAGTGCGTTCAAGGAGTTTCGTGAGCCATGAGTTCGATTCCCCCCGTTACCAGTCAAGACGCCGAACACCTCGGCACGCTGGCGATGAAATTCCGCCGGTCACGCCTCACGGCTGACCGCGAAGCAATCGCCGACGAGTACGCCAAGACGGTAGCCCGGTTGGTGGCCGGCGGCGCATGGATGGAAATGCCACCGCCCGAGGATCAACTGCCAGACGATTGGATGCCCAATTCGTTTGCAGATTACTGGTCGTGACCACTGTCCGGGCCTGCCCCGCGATTCGCGCTCCAATTCCCATAACCGCTTGACACCCCGGCCGAATGCGGGACAATTAACCATACCCGCCTGACTTCCCTTCCCGCCGAGGCCTTTCATGCTGACGATCCGTGGCCGGGGCCACCGATTTTGTGACGGCGTCTCCCGCCGGCAGTTCCTTCGCGTCGGCGGGTTGGGCGTCGCGGGGCTGACGTTGGCCGATGTTCTTCGCAATGAAGCCCGGGCAACTGTTCCCGTCAAACGGCCCAAGTCAGTCATCTATGTCGTGCTGTCCGGCGGGCTGTCACACATTGACAGTTGGGACTTGAAGCCGGACGCCCCGGCCGAGTTCCGCGGCGTCTTCAAGCCGATGAAGACCAAAGTGCCCGGCATCGACATTTGCGAACTGTTTCCCAAGCAGGCCGCGATGATGGACCGCATGACGCTGCTGCGCGGCGTCCGGTCGGTCGAGAACGACCATTACCTGAGCGAAGTCTATTCCGGCCTGCCGCGTGGGTCCGGCAAGCGGCCGGCGTTCGGGTCGGTGGTCAGCAAATTGCTCGGCGGGGATTCGCCACTGCCGGCTTACGTCAGTCTGGGCGAGGGCGGCGGGTCGGACGTGTTCGACTTCGAGAAGCCGCACTACGCCGGGGCGGCCCACGGCCCGTTCCGGCCGTTCGGCGAGGCGGTGGACAACCTGCGACCCGTGAAGGACACGGCCCGGCTGGGCGACCGCAAAACCTTGCTCACGGCCTTCGACACGCTGCGGCGGGACTTGGACGCCTCCGGGGCGGTGGCCGGGCTGGACCGCTTCCAAGCGCGGGCGTTGGACATGGTCACGTCACCAAAAGTTCGGGAAGCCTTCGACGTGAGCAAGGAGCCGGCGAAGGTGTTGGCCGACTACGGGCACAAGGCCGGCAAATTTTCGCACCAGGCCGACATCAAGATCCTGTACGACTGGGACGCCAAGCCGTTCGTGCAGGCCCGGCGGCTGGTCGAGGCCGGCGTGCGGGTCGTCACTCTCAGCGTCGGTTCGTGGGACCACCACAGCGGGGCGAATCAGCAAATTTTCGACTCCTACAAGCACGTCTTTCCCGTCCTGGACCAGAGCATTTGTGCCTTGGTGAACGACCTGAATGATCGCGGCTTGGACAAGGACGTGCTGGTGTGCGTCCTCGGGGAATTTGGGCGGACGCCGAAGGTCTCCTACCCCGGCCCGGGTCGAGAACATTGGGCGGAAGCCGGGGCGATGCTGTTCGCCGGCGGCGGCCTGAACATGGGCCAAGTCATCGGCGAGACGGACTCGCGGGCCGAGCGAAGCAAGAGCGGGTCGATCACCTTCCAAAACGTGATGGCCACCATCTACGGCGTCTTGGGCGTGGACACCGCGGCCATGCTGACCGACTTCAACGGCCGGCCGCAGACTCTGTTGGATGACACGTCCCCCGTCCGCGAACTGGTCGGTTGACCCGCCCCGACCGGCCCATATCACTCAGCACATGGACGCCCCCGCCCCGCCCGCGCCGAAGTGGTCTTGGAAGCGGGATGTGGCGGCCTCCCTGTTCGTAATACTTTTCTCCTCGACTCTGTTCGCCGTCATCACCAAGCAATGGCTCCTCCCCGCCGGCGTCCCGCGGGCCTACGCCAACGACTACGTCGTCTACCTCGCCTGGGCGGAGACGATGATCGAAGAGGGGAGTTATTTGCACAACTCGCGGGTGGGCCAACCGCTCGGGACGGACTGGCGTGGCTTCCCCACGTCCGACGGATGGCTTAATTGGCAAGTGATCCGTCTCTTGGCTTGGCTGAATCCCGACCCGGCGTGGGTTCTGAACTGGTTTTATTGGCTGACATTTCCGCTGGTGGGCCTGAGCGCGTTTGCCGTCGCGCGATTATGGGGCCTGTCTCGCGTGGTGGCGGTGTCCGTCGCCGTGCTGTACGACTTCCTGCCGTACCACATTCTGCGATTTCACATGGAGCGGTGCGAACACGTCTTCTTGGCCGCTTACTACATTGTCCCGTGGTCACTCTTGGCGTGCCTGCGGTGGCGGGCGCCGACCGTCGGCAATCGGGGCTTGGCCGCCTATTTCGGCTTGGCCGTCCTCACCGGCCTCGGGCACGCCTATTACGCATTCTTCGCGGTGGTGCTGATGCTGGCGGCCGGGACATACCGGGCGCGCAATGCCCGGCGATGGGCGCCGGGCGTCCATTCCGTTCTCTGGGGTGCAATGACGACGGCGACTCTGTTGCTGACCATGCTCCCCGAGATTCGATACGCGATGACTGCCGCCCCGAACCCGGACTCGCCGGCCCGCAATCCCGCCGAGGCGGAAGTGTTCGGTCTCAAAATAGTCCAACTGATCCTGCCAGTTCCCGACCATCAGATTCCCGTGCTGGCGAAGTTCCGGGCGATGTACCAAGCGTCGTCCCCGCTAGTCAACGAGAACGAGACCGCCGCACTCGGGGCAGTCGGCTCGGTCGGCTTGTTATTTCTTTTGGCCCGCGCCGTGTTTCGCCGAACGGGAGCGTCCGAGACGCCGACCGACTTATTGGCCGTCTTGGCGCTAGTAATCGTCTTGCTGGCCGCGGTCGGCGGGTTCGCGTCGGTCATCAACTGGGCGCAGTATTTCGCGGGGATTCAACCGTGGGTGCGCGGGTACAACCGCATCAGCGTCTTTCTCGCGTTCGTGTCCTTGCTCGCGCTCGGCGCGCTCGCCGACAACTATTGGCGCCGGCTCGCTTCTTTCCGGGGGCGTGTAGCCTTCACGGCCGGGGCCGTCGTCGTCACCGCGGCGGCCCTGATCGACCAAACGCCGCGGGCCATCACCCGGCACTACGCAGAGAATGCGGCCCATTACGAATCAGACCGTGAATTTTTCCCGCGGCTGGAAGCCCGAGCCTCGCGTGGAGATTTCGTGTTCATCTTGGGATACCGCTACTACCCGGAGTGCCCTACCGAGCCGCTCATCGGGTATGACCACTTCCGGCCGTACCTGCACACGAAGTCACTTACGTTCAGCTACGGCGCCCTGCGGGGGGAGCCGAACGACGCGTGGTGTATGACGCTGTCGGCCAAGCCACCGGCCGACCTCATCGACCATCTGGCCCGCATGGACGCCCACGGACTGCTGGTCTACCGGCCGGGGTACACGGACCAAGGGAATAAGATCGAGGAGGCGGCGGAAGCAGCCACGGGAGTGCGGCCAATCGTCAGTCCGGATCAACAATTCGCCTTTTATGACCTCCGCATCGTTCGTGAACGGTTAAAGGCACATACGCCCGCCGACGAATGGTCACGGACCAAGGCCCGACTTCGCCACCCGCTCACGCCCGTGTGCCGGGCGGGCTTTCTCAGGGATAATACGTTGGAGAACCCGGCGGACGTGCAGCGGGACTTCGGAACGCCCGCCGATGTGCGGGTGTCGAACGGCTTGCCCGAGACCCGCCGTCTGGAAATGCGGTTCACCGTGACGATGACTCACGCGGACGACGCGACCGAGACACGCTGGCTTCGCGTCTCGCACGGCGATCACCACGAACTCGTCCCCGTCCCGTCGGAAGGGGCGGCCATCGTCCGTGTGGTCGAAGCGCCGCCGGGGGAGACGGTCATCCGTTTGGTCCCGGCGCTGACGCGCGAGGAAGCGGAGTCTGGCCGGCCCAAGAAATCGTGCTGGATGCGCATGAGCAACATTTCGTGGGCCGAGCGGTGAGATTGCCGGTCCGCCCCGCCGGGCGCCGGCCATATACTAACCGGAGTCGTGAATCTTCGCACGCCGGTGGGATCGAAATGAAAGTGCTCGTGATCGGGAAGGGCGGCCGGGAACACGCCATCGTGTGGAAACTCAGCCAGTCCCCCCGCGTGACGAAGGTGTACTGCGCCCCCGGCAACGCCGGCACGGCCCTCGACGGCGAGAACGTCCCCATCGACGTGAACGACATCGACAAGCTGGTGCGGTTCGCCAAGAAGGAGCAGATCGGCCTCACCGTCGTCGGCCCGGAAGAGCCGTTGACCCTCGGCATCGTCGACGCCTTCCAGAAAGAGAACCTTCGGGTCTTCGGCCCGAACAAGGCGGCCGCCCGCATTGAGGGGAGCAAGGTCTTCTCCAAGCAGCTCATGCGGCACGCGAATGTGCCCACCGCCGAGTTCAAGATTTTCGACCACCCCGAGCCGGCCAAGTATTGGGTGGAGTCACGCGAGTTCCCCGTGGTCGTGAAGGCCGACGGCCTCGCGGCCGGCAAGGGGGTGATCGTGTGCAGCACGGCCGACGACGCCAAGAAGGCCATCGAGCGCGTGATGATCCACGAGGAATTCGGCGCGCCGGCCGGCCGGCAGATCGTCATCGAGAAGCGGCTGGACGGCGAGGAACTCAGCGTGCTTGCCCTCGTCAGCGGGCGGGCGATCCTGCCGCTGCCCGGCTCGCAGGACCACAAGGCCGTCTTTGACGGCGACAAAGGGCCAAACACCGGCGGCATGGGGGCCTACTGCCCGGCCGTGAAGGCGACGCCGGAATTGATGGGTAAGATCGAGAGCGAAGTGTTCGTCCCCGTCGTCCACACGATGAAGCGGGCGCGCTACCCGTTCAGCGGCCTGCTGTACGCCGGCATCATGCTCACGAACCAAGGCCCGCGCGTGCTGGAGTTCAACGCCCGCTTCGGCGACCCGGAAACACAGCCGCTGATGATCCGCCTGAAGAGCGACCTGTTGGACTTGCTCGAAGCCGTCGTGGACGAGAAGCTCGGCGACCTCACGGAAGCCCAAGTGGTGTGGGATCCGCGCCCGGCCGTGTGCGTCGTGATGGCCGCCGGCGGCTACCCCGGCAAGTACGAGACCGGCAAGCCCATCGCCGGCCTCGAAGAGGCGGCCAAATTGCCGGACGTGAAGGTGTTCCACGCCGGGACGAAGCGGGAAGACGGCCGCGTGGTGACGGACGGCGGCCGCGTGCTGGGCATCACCGCCCTCGGCGACACGCTGGCGCTCGCCAAGAAGCGGGCCTACGAGGCCGTGGCCAAGATCACCTTCAAGGGCGCCCACTACCGCACGGACATCGGGGACAAGTCGCTGAAGGGGTGATGGGTATACTGTCGTTTTGAAAGAGAGGAACCGGTCATGTCGGCCACACTATTTCCCCCGCCGGTCCAACTCGCGGCCCTGTTCGACCAACTCGTCCGGCAGTGGCGGGCCGAGACGCAGTTCCTATCCTCGACGACGCAACTCGCCACCCACCCTGCCTACCAACGGATCATCGGCCTCGGCCCGCAGGTAATCCCGTTCATCCTCGCGGACCTGCAACTACGGCCGGGCCACTGGTCGTGGGCCCTCAAAGCCCTGTCCGGCGAAGACCCCGTCCCGCCGGAAGCCCAAGGTCGGCTTGCGGCGACAGCCGACGCTTGGCTGGAATGGGGGCGAGAAGCGGGGTGGATCGCGTGACGCCGCTTGAGGCCGCATTTCCCGGGCTGGTCGCGTCAGGCCACGCCGTCACCAGTCGACCGACCGACGTTTACAACTGCATCGCGTGGGCGGCCGGAGAGGATGATCGGTGGTGGTGGCCCGGCGTGATGGGAGAAGGATATTGGCCCGAAAAAGCTCCCCGCGAGGAACTCGTGTCGGCTTTTCAACTCGCCTTCGAGACACTCGGCTATTTCCCGACTGAGAATGAGGCGCGGAACACTGACGGTGAAAAATTGGCAGTGATGGCGGTCGGCAACCGCGTCACGCACATGTGCCGACAACTTGAAACCGGCCGCTGGACAAGCAAATTGGGTTCTGCCGAAGATATTGAACACGACTTGCACGCCCTCGCCGGGCCGGTGTACGGAAGCGTGACACTGATTTTACAACGGCAAAAGAACGGCTAATTTTAGGTGGCCTTACGCGGAGGATTACCGCGGCGGCGTGCCGTCACGGGGCTACAATGTCGTCCAGAATGCCCATGATTTTCGCGGCGTCGTTGATGGCGTATTCCACCTCATCAATCGTGACCGTGGTGTCCGAGAGCCGCAGAAATTTCCACAGCGTCCCGGTCGTGACGACGCCGTAGATGACGTTTCCCGCCGACTCGCCCCGGGCTTGATTGACGACTTGGGCCGCCACCATCGACGCGATGCACTGGCCCAAGCCGTTTTTGGTGTTGTCGTTCTTGACCTCGACGATGCTCAGCAACGGCCCTTCGATGAGGTATTGCTGCGGCGACCGCGTCAGCAGGAAATCGCACACGCCGTTCAGGCCGCGGGTGGAATCCGCGTCCAGTTCGACGCCGGAAAACAGCCCGAACTTTCCGGGGTGTCGGCGCCGCAGTTCCCACAGAACCGGGGCGATGATGAATTCCGACCGGGCCTTTTCCGTGTGGAGAATACCGGCGAAGCCCGCTTCGTCAGCCAGATTTTCCAAAAAGTCCGGCCTCAACGTCGCCGGCGGGATGGCATGGTAAAGGTCGGCGCTCGCCACGGTCAGACCGAGGTCGCGGACGACCTGTGGGAAACTGAAATGTTGAAACGCCATAAGTTTCCTCCCTCTGATGATGTCGCTTTAATCGATCATCCAACTCACGCTGTCCCTACCACTTGAAGCGTCTCGGCCCAGTCCATGTGGTCGAGTTTCAGTTCGCCGATCTTGCACGGCTCGTCGGCCAAAACGGCCAGCCCGAGCAGGACGGGCTTGCCGCCGACGCGGGCGACGCCGGCCAGTTTGACCCATCGCGAATTTTTCTTGCCGGCGTCCGGGGCCTTCACCAAGCGGTGAAACGTCGGGGCGAAGCCGGGCAGCGTCAACTGCGGGGGCCACACCTTCACGCGGGGGCGGTCACTTTTCAGCAGGCCGCCGAGGCCGCGGCGAACGTCGTCAAGAATTTCTTTGGCGTCGTCCGCCGTAACGGGCTTTTGGTTGCCGGCCGGGGCGATCACCACCAGTCGAATGCGAACCGGCACGCCGTTGACGTGCAGTTGCTTGGGGCCGACGGCCGGGGCGGGCGGGTAGTCGGCGAGATTTTCACCCATCCCCTTTTCCAGGTTCGGGCGCTTCTTCTTCCCCGTGAGAATTTTGAACAACACGAACAGGACCACCAACGCGCCGAGGCCGGCGGCGGCGTAAATGATGAGGTTGCTGTCCGCCTTGACCTTGTTGACCACGTCATCGACTTGAGCGAAGACCATTCGAACCCCCGGCGCTTATGATGAAGGGAAGTGATTGGTGAAAGTGTCCATCTTTCCCCCGTGAGTTTCAAGAGGTTCCCGCATGATTCCGCTGCTGCTGGCCCTGGCGGTCGCCGCCGAGCCGCCGACGTACCAAGCCGATGAGGCCAAGTACCTGAAAGATATCAAGGCCGTCACCGCCGACTACGCCCGGGCGGGGGAGGGGTACTTTTCCCCGGACGGCAAGAAGATCATCTACCAGGCCGAGGTGAAAGACTCCGGCAATCCGTTCTACCAAATCTTCACGCAGGACCTCGCCACCGGGAAGGCCACCCGCGTCAGCCCCGGCGTCGGCCGGACGACGTGCTCGTACTTTTCGCCGGACGGCAAGAAGATCATTTTCGCGTCCAGCCATCTGGACCCGGACGCCAAGAAGCACCAAGAAGCCGAGTTCGCCCAACGCGAAGACGACAAGAAGAAGGGCGTCCGCCGACGGTACACGTGGGACTTCGACGCCTACATGGACATCTTCGAGTGCGACCCGGACGGCGGGAACATGAAGAACCTGACCACCGCCAAGGGGTACGACGCCGAGGGGTCCTACTCCGCGGACGGCAAGCAGATCGTGTTCTGCTCCAACCGCGGCGGCGACCTGCAACTGTACGTCATGAGCGCGGACGGCACCGGCGTCCGACAACTGACCAAGGCCCCGAACTGCTACAACGGCGGCCCGTTCTTCTCCCCGGACGGCACGAAGGTCATCTTCCGCAGCGACCGCAAAGAGAAAGACCGACTGCAACTGTACGTCATCAACGCGGACGGCACTGGCGAAAAAGCCCTGACCGAGAACGACAAGTGGGTGTACTGGGCGCCGTATTGGTACAAGGACGGCAAGCACATCATCTACACGGCCGCCGACCACTCGGACGAGAAGGCCCGGCCCAATTACGACCTGTACTGGATGAGCCTCGACACCGGCAAAACCACCCGCGTGACGTTCGCCCCCGGCGCGGATGTCTTGCCGGTGTTCAGCCCGGACTACAAGAAGGTGATGTGGACCCGCAGCCCGGACGGCCGGTCGCCCTCCCAGTTGTACATCGCCGATTTCACCCCGCCGGCCGACTGACGGCATTTCGTGTGCTAGGCTCGTAAGAGATCATAATTTCTCGCAAAGTTCGCGAAGAGGCGAAGCTCGCAAAGAAGACAACAACAATCATCCGCCACGGCCGAACGAGCCACGTCTGAATGATGATCCTGTCTTCTT
>JAYUGD010000775.1:0-1343 GCA_043767785.1 Zavarzinella sp.
CCAAGAAGGGCGATAACACCGCCGGCATGGGCGGCGCGAACGACCCCATGCAGCCGAAGGGGCCGAACGACCCACCTGCGATGCCGCCGAACGACCCGAACGGCATGAAGCCGGAAGCACCCCCGCCTTCCACGCCAGAGCAGAAGAACCTCGACAAGACCGCGAACGACATCAAGAGCGAACTCGACAAGCAGAATCAGGACGGTGGGTCGTCGAAGCGCAACCCCGCGCCGCCCGAAGCCGACCGCACCGACCCCGCGCAGTCAAAGCCGCAGCCGAAGGACGGCATGAACGGCGCGGGTAACCCCGATACGAAGCCGGAGCCGAAGCAATCCAACCCGGCCGACCCGATGGGCAAGCCGGACGCGTCCGCGGCCAAGCCGCAGGGCGACGTGAAGCAACCGTCGACCCGTCCGCGCCCAAGCCCGAAGAGAAGCAGGGCGAGCCGGGTCAGAAGGGCGGCGCGCCGTCCGAGAAGCGCGACGAACCGTTCGGATCGCCCGCGGGCACCGACAAGGATCCGCCCAAGACCCCGCCGCCGGCCCCGAAAGACCCGAACCAGAAGCAAGACCCGAACTCCGGGTCCGCCGCGAAGCCGGACACCCAGAAGAAGGACGGCGACCCGTCCGGCACGCCCACCGCCACCGAAAAGAAAGACCCCGCGGCGGATGCCGGCAGCAAGGCCAAGCCGTCGCCGGAGACCAAGCGTGCCGACGACAAGCCGTCGCCGCAACCGAAGGAACCGCCCGCGGCCGACCCGAAGCCGCCGGGCACTCCGGACGCGGGCGAGGCCAAGCCGGACAAGGCTCCGCCCGCGGGCGGCGCGAAGCCGATGCCGAAGGAAGGCCCGATGCCGAAGGGCATGGACAGCGACCCGAAGCCGGGCGAGGGCGCGAACGACCCGATGAAGCCCAACGGCACCGGCGCGGCCGAGACCAAGCCGGACGAGCAGAAGAACCCGCCGGCGGGCGGTGCCAAGTCCGTCGATAAGGGCACGGAGAGGCCGCAACCGAAGGACGGCAAGGGCGACCCGTCCGCGAGCGGCGGCGAAAACGCGCCCAAGCAGAAGATCGACGAGAAGCAACTGAAGGAACTTCAGCAGGCCGCGAACGACCTCACCAGCCCCGACCCGAAGAAGAAGCAAGACGCCCGCGACAAACTCGACAAGGCCGTCGGCGAGCAGAATCGCAAGGAGATCGAACAGGTCGCCAACGACCTCGAATCTCCCGACAAGGAGAAGCGCGAGGCGGCGAAGAAGAAGATCGACGACTTCAAGAAGCAGATGGACGGGAAGTCCGCCGGCAAGGAGCCGGAGAAGAAGGGCGGCGCGCCGAAGTTCGACG
>JAYUGD010000776.1:0-11127 GCA_043767785.1 Zavarzinella sp.
GCTCGGCGATGGGGTTGACGAAGTCCGGCGCGAAGGCGAAATCCAACAGGCCGCGAATCATCACGGCGACCGGCGCTTTCTTGGCGAACCGCTCCGCGATCTCCGTGGTGGTCATAACATCTTCCTGATGCGAAATTAACGCGATTTTCTCACCGCGGATTGGTATACGTTAAAACACCGTGAAAGGGGTAGGCCGTACCAGCCCCGGGCAAACTCCGGTTGCCCGAAAAATGCTTGACTTTCAATATAGTCACTTGCGCCGCGGGCTATGACTGACGTGGCGGGGAGCGATTGATGTGGGGAAGCCCGCGCTCCGCTGCGCCAAGCCTTCGCGTCGCGGCGAAACGGGGCCGTCGGGCGGGCGTTATTCGCGTTGCAGGATCAGCCGGTCGCCCATCAAACTTGCTTCTTGGCGGATCACTTTGCCGTCTTCGATTTGCACCCACGTCTTTACCAGGAAGCCCTCGGCCTTGTAGACGATCACTTGGCACTCGTAACTCTTGTCCCGGTGGGTGATCGTTTCCGGCTCGGCCTGCACTTCGGCCAGCAGTTCGCGCGGGGACTTGGCGGTCGGCAACTTGAACGGGAGTTTGCCGATTTGTTCGGCGATTTTGCGGTTCACCACCCGTTCGATGGCCGTGTTCAGCGCCTCGGTGACGGGGTCCACGTTCGACTCCCGCCACGTCTGGCCGGGCCGAAGCGGCGGGAAGCGGTGCAGCGGTTGCAACGGCGAGGACGCCCGCTTGTTCGAGAGGGGAATCGGGTCGAGTTTTTCCGTGGCCTTGCCCAAGTCGGAGTCGAAGTCGCACGTGGCCAACAGGTTGTCGCCGACGACTTCCCCTTTCAATTTCGCGTCCACCTTCAAAGACATGGCCAGCGCTTTGAACTCGATCTTGGCGGAGGCATCGAGTCGCAGCAGTTCGCCGTCGCGGTTCACCACTTTGGTCGTGGCGAAGGTGGCGATCTTCACCGTCATCAGGGAGACATTTAGTTCCACCTCGCGCAGGCGGTGCATCAACTCAAAGTTCCCGTCCTTGAGCGGGGCGATGCGTGTCTCGGCGCCGCCGATCTTCTGGTCTTTGCGGTACAGCGTCCAATTGGCGCTCTGCGGGGCGACTTCGTCGGCCAAGTCGAGGGCGAACGCCGGTTGATCGGACGGCCGCAGCCACGGCAGCCAGCGGTCGTAGGCCACCCAGCCGACGGTGGCCAGCCAGCCAAGGAGGATCACGATGACGATGGGGCGACTGGGCATGGGACACGGACTTTCGCGGGGCGTTGGCCTTGAATTGATTGCCCGGTTCTTCCCACAATACCCCAAAGGTCGGGGCAAGGGAACAGGTGAGCCATGATTGTCGGCGTGCCGCGCGAGGTAAAGTCGGACGAGTACCGGGTGGCGATGATCCCGGTCGGCGTCGAGGAATTGAGAAAGGCCGGGCACCGCGTCCTGATCCAAGCCGGGGCGGGGCAGGGGAGCGGCATCGCGGACGAGGCCTACCAGGCGTCCGGGGCCGAGATCGTCCCCGCGGCCGAGCCGATTTGGAAGGAAGCGGACCTGATCGTGAAGGTCAAGGAGCCGTTGCCCGAGGAGTGGCCGTTGCTGCGGCCGGACCAAACGGTGTTCACGTACTTTCACTTCGCGGCCGACGAGCGGCTGACCGGGGCGGTCATTAAGTCCGGCATCACGGCCGTCGCCTACGAGACGATCAAGGACGCCAAGGGGAACCTGCCGCTGCTGACGCCGATGAGCGAAGTGGCCGGGCGCATGAGCATCCAAGAAGGGGCCAAGTACCTCGAACGCCCGCAGCAGGGGCGGGGCATTTTGCTGTCCGGCGTGCCGGGCGTGGCCCCGGCGACGGTGGCCGTCTTGGGGGGCGGGGTCGTCGGGGCGAACGCGGCCAAGATCGCGTCCGGCATGGGCGCCAACGTGTTCATCCTGGACATCAACTTGGACCGGCTCCGGTATCTCGACGACGTGATGCCGCCGAACGTGACCACGCTGTTCAGCGACCGGCACACGATCCTCGAATGCATCTCCCGGGCTGACCTGGTGATCGGGGCCGTGCTGATCCCGGGGGCGCGCACCCCCATGCTGGTGAAGCGGGAAGACCTTCAGCGGATGCCGCCGCGGGCCGTCATCATTGACGTGGCGATTGACCAAGGCGGGTGCATCGAGACGTCGCGGCCGACGACGCACGCCAGCCCGACGTACATCGTGGACGACATCCTGCACTACTGCGTCACCAACATGCCCGGGGCCGTCGGCCGCACCAGCACCTACGCCCTCACGAACGTGACGCTGCCGTACGTGTTGCAGATCGCCAACAAGGGGCCGGACAAGGCCTTCAAGGACAACAAGGGCTTGGGCCTCGGCGTCAATATCATGCGGGGGAAGGTCACGAACCAGGCCGTGGGCGAGACGTTTGGCTTGACCGTGGTCGGGCTGGAGGCGTAACGGCGGCGTGCAGGGAGGCCATTGATGAAGGTTCGGCTCGCGGCGCTGCTGCTGTGGAGCGTGTTTTTGTTCGGCTACGGCGTGACCGGCGGCGTGTTTGAGACGGACGCGACGCGCGCGAAAATCTTCGGCCGCCCGCCGGGCAACCCCACGGACTGTAACAGCAACTTGTACCGCACGGAGGGCCTGCGGGCGATGATCGCCAAGGAGACCTTGGCCGGCCACTGGCTCGTCCCCACGCTGTACGACAAGCCATTCGTCACCAAGCCGCCGGGCATGTACGTCGCCATCGCCCTGTGCAGCGCGCCGTTCGGCCACGTCACGGACTGGGCCGCTCGCCTTCCGTCGTTCATCTTCCTCACGCTCACGCTGGTGTTCCTGCACCTGCACCTGCGGCCCCTGATCGGGGAGGGCCAGGCGTTCTGGATCGCCATGTTCTTGCCCGTCTCGTTCCTGTGGCTGGAGAAGTGCCCGAGCGCCGAGATCGACCCGCTGCAACTGGGCTGGGTGGCGTGGTCTTTGCTGGCGTTCCACCGGGCGTACCTCGCGGAAGTCGAAACCCGCACGCGGGCCGCGCTGGGCTGGTGGTTCCTGTCGCTGACGTGCGTGGCGGGCGGCTTGCTGACCAAGTGGACGGCCCCGGCATTCTTCTACCTGACCGTGATGGCGTTCGTCGGCACCCAAGGCCGGTGGAAGATGTTGTTCGGTTGGCGGCACATGTCCGCCGCCATTTTCTTCGCGGCGCTGGTCCTCCTCTGGGCCGTCCTGGCCGCGAATGCGGTCGGGTGGTCGAAGCTGAACGAGCAGATCGGCGGGGAGGCCGCCCAGCGGTTCGCGCCGGGCCAGACGAAAAAATACCCGTGGGGAGAAACGGTCCTATTCCCCGTCGTCGTGTTGGCGGCGAACACGTTTTCGACGGCCGCCGTGCTCCTGTCCCTGCGGAAGAGTTTCCGGGACCGACTGACGCCAATGGAACGCTCGGTCTGGCTGCTCGGGCACTGTTGGATCTGGCCGAACCTGTTGTTCTGGACGCTGCCGGCCCAGCACAACGTCCGCTATGTCTTCCCGATGATCCCCGGCGTCTGCCTGCTCGCCGGCTTGTGGTGGGTCAAGTGGTTCGAGACGCGGCCGGACGTGCCGTGGCGGCGCGGGTTGTTCATCACGCCGATCGTGGTGTGGTTCTTCGTCAAAATTGTCTATACGGAGGTCATTCACCCCGAAGAGTTGTCCAAGCGGGACGCCCGCGGCGTCGGCCGCCGATTGGCCGAACTGGTCCCCCCCGGCGAAGTCTTGAGCATTTCCAAGTTGAAGGACGAGGGGATCATGTTCTACTACGACCGCCCGATTGAGCAGATCGGGTGGCCGGCCGACGCCCCGCCGCCGAAGTTCCGGTGGGCCTTCCTGATGGCGAAGGAATCGCCATCGCAGGAGCCGTCCGAATGGCAGCTTGTCGAGGGGGCGCCCGGCGTGCGCTTGGTCGAAAAACTCCGCGAGCAGGGCGGGGCCCCCGCGTTCTTAGTCGTGGACGAGTCACCCTGATGTCACTCTTTGAGCCGCCCGTCACCGCCGAACTGCACACCGTCGGGTCGCTGACGCGGGAGATCCGCGCCCGCATCGAAGAGGGCTTCTCGTCCGTGTGGGTGACGGGGGAAATCTCCAACCTTGCCCGGCCGGCGTCCGGGCACATTTACCTGACGCTGAAAGACGAACGGGCCTCCCTGCGGGCCGTCATCTACCGCGGCGTGGCACTGCGGTTGCGGTTCGACCCGAAGGACGGCATGCAGGTGATGGCCCGCGGCCGGCTGACGGTGTACGAGCCGCGCGGCGAGTATCAGCTTGCCATCGAGGAACTCAGCCCCAAGGGCGTCGGGGCGCTCGAACTCGCCCTGCAACACCTGAAGGAAAAACTGGCGGCCAAGGGGTACTTCGACCAAGCCCGCAAGAAGCCGTTGCCGGCGTTCCCGCGCTCCATCGCCATTATTACCAGCGGGACCGGGGCCGCGATCCGGGACATGCTGGAACTCCTCGCCCGGCGGTGGCCCGTCGCCCGCGTTTTGGTCGTGCCCGTCCGCGTTCAGGGGGAAGGGTCGGCCGAGGAAATCGCCAAGGCATTGCGCACGGTCAACCACTTGCACCGGCGCGGGGACGTGACGCTGGACGCCGTCATCGTCGGCCGCGGCGGCGGCAGCCTCGAAGACCTATGGAGTTTCAACGAGGAGGCGGTGGCCGAGGCCATCGTGATGTCGGCCCTGCCGGTCATCAGCGCCGTCGGCCACGAAATCGACGTAACCATCGCCGACTTGGTCGCCGACCACCGGGCGCTGACCCCGAGCCACGCCATCACGGACTTAACGCCAGACCGGGCCGAACTGCTGGCCGGCTTGCAAGACCGCGAAGACCGCCTCAAGGCCATGCTCGTTCGTCGGGTGGAACTGGCCCGCGAACGGCTCGCCGTCATCCTGGACCGCCGGGCGTTCCGGCGGCCGCTGGAGGCGATTCGCGATTCGGAAAAAAAGCTCGATGACGTGGCCGGCCGGCTCACCCGCGGCATTCGCCAGCGGCTGACGGCCGCCGGCCAGCGCATGGCGGCGGCCGCCGCCCAACTCGAATCCCTCAGCCCGTTGCAAGTGCTGAAGCGGGGCTACTCGCTGACGCTGAACCAGAACGGGTTGCCGGTCCGGGTCGTCGCGGACGTGGCCGTGGGCGAAACCATCCGGACGCGAGTGGCGGCCGGCGAGATCGTCAGCCGGGTGGAACGTGTACAACCGCCGGAGGCCGACCGCCCATGAGTGAATCACCCCCCCCGCCTTCGAGGAGTCCGTCGCTGAACTGGAGAAGATCCTGCGGGCGCTGGAAGACGGCACGACCACGCTGGAGGAAAGCCTCGCCAAGTACGAGCGCGGCGTCTTACTCATCAAGGCCTGCTACGGCCAACTGGCGACCGCCGAGGGCCGCATCACCCAACTCATGGGGTTGGACGACGACGGCAAGCCACAGTTCAAGCCGTTCGCCCACAGCAGTTCCGCCGAGTCGGTGACGCCGGAGCCGAAACGCCGGGGGCGGAAGCCAGAGTAGCGGAAAGACATTTCTCGCAAAGCGCGCAAAGAAGCAAAGTTCGCAAAGGGTGAACGAACTTGGCGTATGCTTCTGATGTGGCAAGGCCGAAGTAATATTTTTTCATGTCTTCTTTGCGAACTTTGCCTCTTTGCACGCTTTGCGTGAAATGTCTTTGATGTATTTCCTTGTCTTGCTTTATCCCGGATCGGGCAGACAAAAACGGCTCTGAAAGCCTATCATGGACGAAAGATACTGACGGGGCCGACCCCGTCCGGGGTTCCGCTTTGTCCCTCGTGATCGCCGACCGGCTGAAGACGATCCGGGCGCGGACGGACGCCGCCCTGCGGGACGCGGTCGGGCTGGTCGTCGCGGGGGCGTCCCCCATTCTGGCGGAGGCCATTTCGTACAGTCTCTTCGCCCCCGGCAAGCGCCTTCGCCCCGCCCTGACGGTCCTGGCCGCGGAGGCGTGCGGCGGGGAAGCGGCCGACGCCCTGACGGCCGGGGCCGCCGTGGAAATGGTCCACACGTACTCGCTGATCCACGACGACCTGCCGGCGATGGACGACGACGACCTGCGGCGCGGCCTGCCGACGAGCCACGTCAAATTCGGGGAGGCGTTGGCCATTCTTGTGGGCGACGCGCTGCTGACCGGGGCGTTCCAAGTGCTGGCCGAGGGTTATCCGCCCCGCACGGCGGCGGTTGGGTGTGCGGAGTTGGCCCGCGGCGCCGGGGCCGCCGGCATGGTGGACGGCCAAGTCCGAGACATGGCGGCCGAGGGCCGCATCGGCGGGTTGCCGACGCCGCGCACCATGGACGAACTGGAAGGGATCCACCTGCGGAAGACCGGCGCGTTGTTCCGCACGGCCGTCCGGCTGGGGGCCATCACCGCCTTGGCCGAGCGGGACGCGGGCCGGCTGGCCGAGGTGTCGCCCATGTTGGACGCCTACGCGAGAGCCTTCGGGCTGGCCTTCCAAGTGACGGACGACCTGCTGGACGTGGAAGGCCACGCGGCCCAGACGGGCAAGCGGACGGGCAAGGACGCGGGCCGGGGGAAGATGACGTTCCCCGGCTTGGTGGGGGTGGCCGCGAGCCGGAAGCGGTTGACGGAATTGCACGGGCAAGCCGTCGCCGCCGTGGAGCCGCTCGGGCCGGCCGCCCAACCGCTGATCGACTTGGCGAGGTATGTGACCGACCGGGACCGATAAGCCGGGTCGAGTGGTACGACGGACCGTTACCGAGGGAGTTTTATGAGCACGCTGCTGTCCCGCATCGCGTCCCCCGTGGACCTGCAAAAGTTGTCGGAAGACGACCTCCGGCAGTTGGCCCAAGAAATCCGCGACGAGTTGGTGCGCGTCCTCAGCCTGCGGCCCGCCCACTTCGCCAGCAACCTCGGCGTCGTCGAACTCACGCTGGCCCTGCACACCGTCTTCGACTTCCGCACGGACCGCCTGATTTGGGACACCGGGCACCAAATCTACCCGCAAAAGCTCATCACCGGCCGCTTCCGCGACTTCGACACGATCCGCACCAAGGGGGGCCTGATGGGCTACCCCAACCCGCACGAGAGCGAGTACGACCTGTTCATGACCGGCCACGCCGGGTCGAGCGTCTCCACGGTGGCGGGCCTCAAGGCCGGCGACGACCTCCAAGGAAACACGGACCGCCGGGCCGTCGCCGTCATCGGGGACGGGGCGTTTGTTTCCGGTGTCGTGTTCGAGGCGCTGAACAATATCGCCGGCATGAACCAGGACGTGCTGGTGATCCTGAACGACAACAAGATGTCGATCTGCCCGCGCACGGGCGGCATGGCCCAGTACCTCGACCAGTGTCGGATGACTTCCCTTTACCAAGGGTCGAAGAAGAGCATCAACTACCTTCTCTCGAAAATCCCCGTCCTCGGGGACATGGCCCACTCGGCGCTGGAACAGGTGCGGGACGGCCTCAAGGCGTCCCTGAAAGAGGGGATGCTGTTCGAGGAGATGGGCTTCCGCTACTTCGGCCCGGTGGACGGGCACGACCTGCCGAATTTGCTCCGCATCTTGGGCGATCTGCGGGACCAAAAGGGGCCGCTGCTGCTCCATGTGTTCACGGAAAAAGGCCACGGCGTCGCCCAGGCGAGCGCGGACCCGGTCGCGTTCCACACCCCGCCGGTCTTCACGAAAGTGGGGCCGGAGCGCACGAACATCGAGACCAAGAAGGGCGGCTCCAAGGCGTACACGGACGCCATGAGCGCCGCCATCGCCGCCGCCATGCGGGCCGACCCGAAGGTGACGGTCCTGACGGCCGCCATGTGCCAGGGGAACAAGCTCGAACCGCTGCGGGACGAGTTCCCCGAGCGGTTCTTCGACGTGGGCATTTGCGAGAGTCACGCGGTCGCCTTTGCGGCCGGCATGGCCAAGGCCGGCATGAAGCCCGTGGTGGACATTTACTCCACGTTCCTGCAACGCTCCTTCGACCAGATTTTCCAAGAAGTGTCTCTCCAAAACCTGCCGGTGGTCTTCACCCTCGACCGGGCCGGCCTGACCGGGCCGGACGGGCCGACGCACCACGGCGTCTTCGACATCCCGTACATGCGGCTATTCCCGCACATGATCGTGATGGCCCCCGGCGACGAGGCCGACGTAAAGCCGATGCTGGACTTCGCCCTCACGCAAACGTCCCCCGTGTCGATCCGCTACCCCAAGGCCGGGCTGGAACAGGTGAAGCGGGAGTTCGAGCCGGTCCAACTCGGCCGGGCCGAGGTAATCGAAGAGGGGGACGACGGGGCCATCATCGTGTTCGGCACGCAAGTCGCCACGGCCCTGCAAGCGGCCCACAAGTTGCGGGACGAGGGGCTGAACCTCACCGTGGTCAATGCCCGCTTCTGCAAGCCGTTGGACCGCCAAACGATCATCCCGCTGGTGGAGCGGATGCCGTTCGTCATCACGGTCGAAGAGGGGACGCTCGAAGGGGGCTTCGGCAGCGCCGTCCTGGAGGCGTGCAACGCCGAAGGCGTGGACACGCGGGGCGTCACCCGCCTTGGCGTCCCGGACCGCTACATCCAACACGCCGAGCGCTCCGAGTTGTTCGCCGAATTGGGGTTGGACTTGGACGGCCTGTGCCAAGCCGTGCGGAAGGCCCTCGCCAAGGGGGAGCCGGAGGGGGAGTTGAGCGAAGTGGGGTGAGGGGCGTAGAGGCCCCGTTTAGGCTGAGGTGTCGGGGCGGTGGGACCGGCGTCCCGCCGGTCGTTGGAGTCAAACCGACCGGCGGGACGCCGGTCCCACCGCTCCGGCAATATGAACTTTGCTCTAGGTCTGGTCGCACTTTGTAGCCGCCGGCTTCAGCCGGCGCGACGCGGAGGGCCGAGTGGTTTTTGACCCCGGATGGGGTCACAGCGATTAGCCCCGGGTCGCCGCCGCGGCGCACCCGGGGTTTACTTCGGCCGGATCACCAGTGTGACGGCGGAGCCGGGCCGCATGAGGTAGCGGCCGTCCTTCTTCGGGTTCTCGAAGTCCACGAACACGCGGGCCGTCCGGCCGCTGGAGTCGATGGCCTGCTCGACGTGGGACACCTTCGCCTTCAGTTCCGTCTTCAAGTCCGCGTCCGCGGGGAGCGGCCACAGGTTGACTTCCCCCTTGCGCGTGCCGACGACGACGAAGCCGTTGGCGGCCGCCGGGGAGAACGCGGCGCAACTGGCCGCCGCGTAGTTCTTGCAGATGAGCCGGGCGTACTCCGTCCCGCGCTCCGTGGCGCTCGGGGCCCGCCACAGTTGCACCACGCCCTCAGCCGCGCCGGCCGAGGCGATCAGCCGGTTGTCTTCCTTCTTGTCGATCTCCGGGGACCACGCGGCGAACGTCTGGAACCGGGCCGCCTCCCCGGCGGCGATCAGCGGCCGCTCCTTGCGGCCGTCTTGCAAGTGAATCACGTCCAGCCGGGTCTTGTCCGCGTCGAGCAAGAGCCGGGAGCCGTCCTCCGTCACGCCCGGCATGGCCACGTCCCCGGTGCGGGAGTCGAAGCGGTGCAGGACGCGGGCGCTCTTCGTCCCGGCCTGCCACACGCGGATGGACGGCTCGCGCCCCGCGGACACGACTTGCCCTTGCCGCGTGAACGTCAGCGACGTGACCGGGCTGTGGTGTTCGCCGGCCGGGAACTTGTAGACGCGCTTGCCGGTCGCCGTTTCCCACATGTGCAGGCCGCGCTCGTCGGCGGTCACGCAGAACTTGCCGTCCGCGGAGAAGGCGGCCGCGGTCACGCCGCCGTCGTGCAGTTCGGCCAGTTCCCGCAGCGGGGCCTTGTCCCCGCCGGCCAAGTTGTACAGCGTCCCGCGGCCGTTCTCGCCGCCGACCAGGAGCAGCGGCGGGTCCACGCCCGGCGGGGTGACGGCCACGGCCCGCACGGCCGTCGCGTGCTTCCACGACCCGACGACGCCCAAGTCTTGGCCCCACGCGTACACCCACCCGTCGTCCGCGGCCGACACGATCACCGGCTTGCCGTCCCGCGTCCCGACGGCGACGGCGGTGATCGGCCGGTTCGTCGTGTGCTGCTCGAACGTCACCGGGGCCGGGATGTCCCGCGGCCCCTCGATGACGACCTCGTCCCCCGGCCGCACGACGCCGATGTACTCCTTCGGCAAATTGCCTTCAATCCGCAGCACGTCGAAGCTGTAGACCGACAGGATCGGCTCCGTGGCCTTGATGCCCTCCCCCTCGTGCCGGACGATTTGCTGAATTTCCCCGTCGATGGCCGACCGCAGCGTGTGCTTGTCCAGCATCAGCTTCGCCTTGTCCAAGTCCGCGAGGGCGATCATCTTCGCCCCGAGCCGGTTAGTCAGGTCGGCCTCGTAGCGGATCTGCGTGGCCTGCGAGTTCAGGTACTCCTGCTGGGGGACAATGCCCTTGCGCGCCCCCTCCTCGGTGAGCAGCACGATTTGCGCGAGCTTGGTGACGGTCTTCTCGTAGGCCACCGCCTCGTCGGACGCGGCCTGCGACTTCTTCTGCGCCCCGAGGTACTCGATGTACGCTTGGTCGTCGTCCATGATCGCGACAATCTGCTCCCGTTTCACTTGGTCGCCGGGGGCGAGGCGGCGGTAAAACTTCTTCTCGCGCTTGGACCGGAACACGTCCTGCGGCTTGAGCTTCAGCGCCTCGTCCTCGGTGATCTCGACGCCGACCCACGCGATGGCGCCGTCCACCCGGCTCGGCAGGTCCAGCTTGCGGAGGATGACGACGTGCGCCTGCGGCACCTGCACCGGGTCAACGGCCGCCCCCGGCGTCTTCACCGGCCGGAACTCGCCGGCGTACAGCGGCTCGCCGACCTCAACGGGCGCCTCCGCGCCCGTTGAGGTCGGCTTGTCGGGCGGCCCCTTCGAACTGGAACACGCCGCGACAGCGAGGAGCAGGGGGGCGAGGGCGAGCAAGCGAGAGCGGGGGGACATTGGGAATCTCCGGCAAAGGTCAACAGTTTGATTGTTTTGAAATCGAGCGGTGCGAGGGAGGCGAGCCGGGAGCGTTAGCGACCGGAGGGCGTAGCGACGAGTCTTCGAGTCGCGGCACCCACGGGGGCCGGTGTGACACTCGCGGCGACCAAATCCGGCCGTCACCCACGAACGGCGGTTTGCCGTAGGGGCCGCGACTCGAAGA
>JAYUGD010000777.1:0-11108 GCA_043767785.1 Zavarzinella sp.
CTTAGAGACTGTCCCACAAGTCCTGTTTTGCCCCAAAAACAACGTCTTTTCCCGTGATTTTCAGGGAAAATCCGGGCTTGTGGGACAGTCTCTTAGTCCCCAGCCCCAAGAGCTGCAGCGATCTCCCGCATCGATTTTTTGCGATGCTCATACTCTTCGTCGGGGATCATATCTGTGTAAATGTTCAGTTCGGCACCATCTTTGGACTCGTTCCAAGAACGGGACGCATCGTGGCTGATTTCACTACATTGCGACGCTGTCAAGGGCAGAATGTCTTCTGCTGCTGCTTTGATCGCCGCCACCGCCGCCTCGTCGAGATCGCCTTCGCTCTTGGCCTTCAATTGGTGAATCGTTTCCGGGAGAGGGCCGTGGTACTTGTGGGATGTGGCTAGAAAGCCTTCGTCAATAAGTGACCCCAACAGGTAGCTCCCCTTGTCGATTCCCGGACCTCTGGGCATCCGGACGACCGGCCAATCGGACAAAAAGCCGGGATTCTTGTTAGCGTAAATCAGATGCGACAGCCAGAATGCTTTGTAGAGCTTGGTTTTTCCAATTCCTTCGGGGCAATGACTTACGATTTCCGTTATGATTCTTTTCACGCGTGTTTCGTTGGATAACATTAGACGCCCCTTTCCCTATTAAGTTTGCCAAAGTGTTTGAGAAGAGATTGTATCAGATTGATGGCAAGTAGTGTATGTTGGTTCACTAATTTTATCGGGTGTAAGGGGGCTGACGCTAGCCCAACTCCGAATTTACCCAGCCCCCGTGATACGATTGACCCCGTGCGATACGCTTTGGGGTCGTTTCGGGCCATTCTATAGCAAGTCCATCCGGGAAAACCGATTCCCACGCACGGCCGGCCGTTGGAACGAGGGGGATGACGGTCTTGACCCGTTCGCCCAAAACTGTGGCCGGTGGGACGTTGGTTACGGGACGGAGGTAGGCAATACGCTTCCCAGAATTCCCCCTCGCACCCCCCACCAAGGCGGCCTCGCCTTGGTGTAAACCACCATTGGTCAGGGGTAAAACCGGGGTGAATCCCACCTGCTACTCCCAAACCTCTCCCCAGGCCCGACGACGAACCGCATCACCACGATGTGGTCAGAGAGGGCCGGCCCGGCGGGTGCTATTACATCCGGATAGTCGGCGCGTCACTCGACCGCGAGACCGAATCGCGCGGATTGCCACGATTTCGGCAATACGGTCGCGCGCAATGGCAGGCTGGCTGGCAGGGCTTCACAATTCCTTCACAATCCGGCCTTTGGTGGCGAAGATTCCTTTACGAAAAAGACTCTGGGAAGTGCCTGAAACGGAAACAGCCCCCGGCTTCGCGGCCGGGGGCTGTTCTCGTTTTCACGTCATCACGTCATGTTCACGTCGCGTTGTCAGCGGCTGCGGCTGCGGTTCGCGGCGACCGTGGACGACAGGTACGACTGCAACGTGATGCCGAGGCCGGCGTTGACGACGGTGGTCGCGGTGTTGTTGGCCGTGGAGATTTCCGGGTTGGTCGCGGCCACGGTGGCCGACGGGCGGAACGTCCCGGCGCGGGGCACGCGGGCCGTGACGGTCATTGTCATGGTGGCGCCGGCGGCCACGTCGCCGACCGTCCACACGCCCGTCGTGGCGTTGTACGCGGCGGCGGCGCTGGACGACACGAACGTCAGGCCCGCCAAGCTCGCGGTCAGGGTGGCGGCCGTCGCCGTGGCCGTCCCGGTGTTCCGCACGGTGTACGTCAGCGTCACCAGCGCGCCCGGCTTCGGCCGGGCCGGGCTGGACGCCAGCGCGACCACGAGGTCCGGGGCCGGTTGCTCGGCGAACAGGTAGCCGGTCGCCGCCGTGCCGGATGTCAGCGCGATTCCGGTGAACGTGTTGTCCGTCGCCGTCCCGGCGGCCGTCCCGACGGTCTCGATGCCGTCGAGGTATCCGGCCGGTTGCGTCTCGGTGACCGTGTACGTCCCCGGCCCGAGGTTCGTGAAGGTGTACGTCCCGTCGGTCCCCGTGGTCGCGGTCTTGGTGACGGCCGCGCCGTTGCTGGTGCCGGTCAGCTTCACGGTCACGCCCGCGATGCCGGTCTCGCCGGTGTCCTGTGTCCCGTTGTTGTTCGCGTCCGCGAAGACAATCCCGGCGAGGCTGCCGGTCTTGATTTCGCCGAAGTTGAACCCGCCGCTGGTGGCGGCGCTGGTCGAGAGGTTGATCCCGACGAAGCGGTCGGCCTGCACGGTCGCCCCGGTCGGCGTGCCGTTCTGCTCGGCGCCGTCGTTGAAGCCGGTCGGCTGCGTCTCCGCGAGGGTGTACGTGCCGGGCAGGAGGTTGGCGAAGGTGTACGCCCCGGTCGCGTCCGTCGTGGCGGTCATCGGGGAGATCGCCCCCGTGACGACGTTCGAGCCGGTGAGGGTGACGGTCACGCCGGGGATGCCGGCTTCGCCCGTGTCCTTCGTGCCATTGCCGTTGGCGTCCTCGTACACGAACCCGCCGGTGCTGACCAACGGCACCTCGGCGAAGGTGTTCCCAGTCGCTTGGGTCGTGGCCCCGAGCGAGATGCCGGAGATGACGTTATTGACCGTCGCCACGCCGCCGCCCGTCCCGGCCCTGGCCTTGCCCGACTGGTTCGCCGGGGTCGTCGGCTGGGTTTCCGTCACCGTGTACGACCCGGCCGCCAAGCCGGAGAACGTGTAGTTGCCGGAGGCGTCGGAGGTCGCCGTCTGCGGCGTCCCCAAGCCGATGCCGGTCAGCGTCAAGGTCACGCCGGCGAGGCCGGTGTCCGGGCCGTTGAAGAGGCCGTCGTTGTTGTAGTCCAGGAACGTGCGGCCGGAGATCGACGCCCCGGCCGTCACGGGGGCGACGACGCCGAAGTCGAGGGACGGGTTCGCGTTGGCGTCCGCGTCCCCGTCGTTGATCTCCCCGCCGACGGTGAGGATGATGTCGCCCGACTGAACGAACCCGCCGGACCCGAGGGCGCCGCCGGTCGTGTCGGTGACGCCGTTGTCGTCGTTGTCCACGTTCAGGTTGGCGTTGGGCGCGGTGGCCGCCTCGGTGGCGCCGGCCAGGCTGCTCGTGTACCCGGCCAGCACGGCCCCGGTGTTGAAGTTGGCGGCGGCGAGGCGCACGCGGTAAGAGTCCGCCGCCAGGCCGGGGAACGTGTAGATGCCGTTGGCGGCCGTGACCGCCGTGGCGATGACCGTCGTGGGCGCCGAGGACTTGACGAGTTGCACGGTGACGCCGGCCAAGCCGACTTCGCCCGTGTCCTTCGTGCCGTTGTTGTTCGTGTCCACGAACACCTGATTCCCGAGCGTCAGCGTGCCGGCCGCGGCCGGGGCGACGACGCCGAAGTCGAGCGTCAGGTTGGTGTTGGCGTCCGTGTCGCCGTCGGTGATCGGCTCGCCGCCCAGCGCCAAGCTGACGGGGCCGGAGACGACGAACCCGCCGGCTCCGAGCGCGCCGTTGGTCGTGTCGGTGAGGCCGTTGTCGTCGTCGTTCACGTTCAGGTCGGGGTTCGGCGTGTTGGCGGCTTCCGTCGCCCCGGCCAAGCTGCTCGTGTACCCGGC
The DNA here is from genome assembly GCA_043767785.1 of Zavarzinella sp. GTDB lineage: Bacteria > Planctomycetota > Planctomycetia > Gemmatales > Gemmataceae > Zavarzinella. The sequence continues at coordinate 3,546 of JAYUGD010000777.1, forward strand.
GAGGACGCCGCCGGTGTTGAAGTTGATGGCCGCGAGGCGGGCGCGGTAGGCGCCGGGCGCGAGGTTGCCGAACGTGTAAATGCCGTTCGCCCCCGTCACGGTCGAGGCGACGACGGTAGTCGGGGCCGTGTTGTTGATGAGTTGGACGGTGACGCCGGGCAGGCCGGTCTCGCCGGTGTCCCTGAGACCGTTGTTGTTCGTGTCCACGAACACTTGGTTCCCGAGCGTCAGCGTGTTGGCGACGGCGGCCTGCCGGACGCCGAAGTCGAGGGTGAGGTTGGTGTCGGCCGAGGCGTCGCCGTCGTCGGTCGGCTCCTGGCCGAGGTCGAGCGAGATCTGGTTGGACTGAATAAAGCCGCCGGCGCCCAAGGCCCCGCCCGTGGTGTCCGTGATGCCGTTGTCGTCCCCGTCCACGTTGTTATTCGGGTCCGGCGGGTTGCTCGTCTCGTAGGCCCCGCCGACGCCGACGCTGCTGGTGTACCCGACGAGGACGCCGCCGGCGTTGAAGTTGCTGGCCGCGAGGCGGACGCTGTACGACCCCTCGGCCAGCCCGGTGAACGTGTACTGCCCGCCGGCGACCGTGGCGGCCGCCTGCAGGACGGCGCCGGCCGAACTGAGCAACTGCACCGTGACGCCCTGAATCCCGCTCTCGCCGGGGTCGAGCAGGCCGTTGTCGTTGGCGTCGTTGAAGACGGTGTTGCCGAGACTCAGCGTCCCGGCCGCGGCCGGGGCGACGACGCCGAAGTCGAGCGAGAGGTTGGTGTTGGCGTCCGTGTCCCCGTCGTTCACCGGCTCGGCGCCGAGGGCCAGCGCGACCGTGCCGGACTGGATGAAGCCGCCCGCGCCCAAGGCCCCGCCCGCCGTGTTCGTGAGGCCGTTGTCGTCGTCGTTCACGTTCAGGTCGGGGTTCGGCGTGTTGGCCGCTTCCCCCGCCCCGCTCAGGCTGCTCGTGTACCCGGCGAGCACGGCCCCGGTGGCGAAGTTGGACGCCGGGACGCGGACGAAGTACGTGCCCGCCGCCAAGCCGGGGAACGTGTACAAGCCGTTGGCGGCGGTGGCCATCGAGGCGACGACGGTGTTCGGGGCCGTGTTGTTGAAGAGCTGGACGGTGACGCCGGCCAAGCCGGCCTCGGCCCCGTCCCGCAGGCCGTTGTTGTTGGCGTCCACGAACACCTGGTTGCCCAGCGTCAGCGTCGCGGCCGCCGCCGGGGCGACGATGCCGAAGTCGAGGGTGAGGTTGGTGTTGGCGTCCGTGTCCCCGTCGGTGATCGGCTCGCCGCCGGCCGTCAGCGTGATCGGCAGGGACCGGATGAAGCCGCCGGCGCCCAGCGCGCCGGCGGTCGTGTCGGTGAGGCCGTTGTCGTCGTTGTCCGTGTTGGCCGTGTCCGGGTCCGGCGTGTTCGCGGCCTCGGCCGCCCCGGCCCCGCTGCTCGTATACCCGGCGAGGACGTTGCCGGTGTTGAAGTTGGCGGCGGCGATGCGGACGACGTAGTCCCCGGCGTTCAGGCCGGGGAAGGTGTACAGCCCGGTGGCGGCCGTCGTCGCCGTGGCGATGACCGTGGTCGGGGCGGCGTTGTTGATGAGCTGGACGGTAATTCCGGCGATGCCGGTCTCGGCCCCGTCCCGGAGGCCGTTGTTGTTCGCGTCCACGAACACTTGGTTGCCGAGCGTCAGCGGGCCGGGCGGCGTGCCGCCGCTGAAGCCCGCGTCCAGCGTGTGGTCGCTGGTCCCGGCCGCCCCGGTGGTGAAGGCAATTGTCGCGGTCGTGCCGGCCACGGTGGCGTTGGAATCGACGGCCGTGTTGGTCCCCTGCGTGGCCGGGGAGAGGGTGCGGCCGGTGAGCGCCGTCTGCGTGGTGACGAGCCGAATCTCGTAGGCGGTGTTCGGGTCGAGGGCGTCGAAGAGGTAGTTGCCGGCGGCGTCCGTGGCCGTCGAACTGACCTGCGTACCCGCCTTGAACAGGCCGAGGGTGACGGCGGCGAGGCCGGCCTCCCCGGCGTCTTGGATGCCGTTGGCGTTCGCGTCGTTGAACACGCGGTCGCCGACTTGGAGGTCCGCGCTGGCCGCGAGGATTTCGGCGTTGCCGACGCCGTTGGCCGACCCGAACGTGCTGAAGTCCGACGTCAGGTACGTCTGCCCGACGGCGAACGTGGTCCCGGCGGTGTTGACGGCGGCCGACGGGTCGGTGTCCGCGTTCAGCAAGGTGTACACGCCGCCGGAGTTCGCGTCCCCGGCGTCGATGCCGGTGGAAATCACGGTCTTGTAGCCGGGGACTTGGGCGAGGCCGCCGGTCATCACTTCGGTCGTGGTCCCCGCGAAGTTGTCCTGGTAGTAGAACTCGCCGCCGCCCGGCCCCTCGGCGTCGCCGGCCCCGCCGGTCGTGACGCCGCCGGCCGTGCCGTTGCTCTCCAAGGTCCACGCCGCGGCGCCCGTGGTCACGCTGGCCCGCAGAACGTCCCCGGCCCCGACGGTGTTAATCGGGTTCGTTTCGGCGAGGACGGTCGAGTAGGTTTGGAAGCCGCCCATGTCCCCGAAGCGGTCGCGCAGGCCGAGGGTCATGGCGGTGCCGTCGAAGGCGATGTCCGTCAGCCACGGCTGGGGGTTGGTGAAGACGCCGGCGGTGGCGTCCGTCCCCGGCTGCGTCGTGAACGTGTTGACCCACGGCCGCCAGGCGCCGGGGGCGTCGTCCGTGGTGACGGCCGGGTCGGCCGGGTCGATCGTCTTGCGGGCGTAGTTCAGCGGGGCGTTGATGACCGGGGCGGCGGCCCCGGCGAACCCGCCCGTGGAGGCGTTGTACCCCGCGAACGCCCCGGTGGCGGGGTTGAAGGCGTACACCAAGGCCCGCAGGTTGGCGGCCGCCTGCCCTTGGGCGGTGTAGGTGACGCCGACGAACACGGCGTTGCCCTTCACCGCCACGGCGAAGGGGATCATGTTGGCGGGGTCGAACGCGCCGCCGACGCCGGGGTCGGTCAGCGGGATCGTGGTGCGGCGCAGGGCCCGCGTCGTGTCCAGCGTGCCGTTCACGTTGATCGGGATTTCGATGAGCTGCCGCGTGACCAAGTTGACGGTGTACAGCGTCCGGCCGTCGGCCGAGGCCGCCAGCCCGCCGAGGCCGCGCTTGCCGACCAGCGGGACGGTGGCGGCGTCGTGCAGCCAGTCCCCGCCGTCGATGTCGGCGTCCGCCGGGTGCGGGTCCGCCCCGGTGGCGAAGTTGGCGGCCGTGGACCCGGCGGGGAGGACGGCGGCCGGGACGGCGTTCAAGTCAATGAGCAGGGACACGGCGTTGGCGTTGGCCCGGTCGATGCGGTACACGCCGCCGGTCGTGGTCGGGACCGGGTTCACGGTCGTGTCGAACGTGTTCGGCCCCAGCCCGGCGTGCCGCTTCACGAAGGAGCTGGCGTACACGCTGTCCGACTGCGCGTGGTACGTCAGGCCGAACGTGGCCCCGACTTGGTCGTTGGTCGCCAACACCACCGGCGTCTGCACGCCGTCGGCCGCGTAATCGACGGTGATGATGGCGCCTTCGCCGGCGGCCACGCCCGTCGTCGCCTTGTCGTAGAAGTAGGTGTTCAGCGCCACCAAGTAGGTGTTCAGCCCGAGGTTCACGGCCGTCGGGTCGGCCGAGGCGTCCAGGAAGCGGACGGCCGCCCCGGCGCCCGCGCTCGACTTGCCGAAGACCAGCCCCTCCGGGACCGCCGAGAACTGCACGCGGACGGCCGGGGCGGCCGTGTCCAGCGTGTAGTTGCCGCCGGCGTCCGTCGTCGTCGACACGACCGTGTTGTCCGGCAGCGTCCCGGTGACGACGATGTCGGGCACGCCCACTTCGCCGGCGTCCTGCGTGCCGTCCTGGTTCAAGTCCACGAACACCAGCCCGGAGACGGTCGGCGTGTCCCGCCGTTCGAGCGTCTGCACGGTGAGGGTGGGGCGGCGCTTGGCGGGACGGACGGACGTGGCGAAGGCCGTGGTGAACAGCCGGGCAGCCCAACGCATGGAAAACCCCGTGGTCTGGAGTGGGGAGAGTCGGATAACAATTGCTTCAGTGTGACGGGACGGGGCGCGGAGCCGCCAGCCCAGTCCACTGGAAGTTAGCCATATTACAGGCGCGCCCGCGACATTTCTACCGACCGGGCAAGATTATCCGGCGGGGGAAGCGGAGAAGATTCGGCAAATATGGCAAGGCGGGAAGAAAGGGTTGGGAGTAGGGGATAGGGGCGAGGAGCAAACCCCGATTCGCCTCTGCACCCGAAACGCCGCCCCGGGCGACTCTCGACGCGGTCGCTATTCTTGCTCGGTGCCGTCGGCCCGTACAATCACCCGGAAACCGGCGTGGGGAAGGCGACGACATGAGCCGACCGATGGGCGTGATCTGGGACGTGGACGGCACCCTGGTGGACACGGCGGCCCTACACTTCGATGCGTGGGTGCGCATGAGCCGCGAGATGGGCCGGGCGTTCACCGCGGAGGACTTCGCCGCCACGTTCGGCCGGCGCAACCCGGAGATCATCGAGTTCCTGTTCAAGCGGCCGTTCACCGCCGCGGAGATTCAGGAGATCGGCGACCGCAAGGAGGGGTATTACCGGGCCGAGGCCGAAAAGGGGATCGCCCTGTTGCCGGGCGTGCAAGCCATGTTGGAAGGGCTGCACGCGCTCGGGGTGCCGCAGGCCATCGGCTCGAGCGCGCCGCGCGGGAACGTGGAGATGATCCTGCGCGTAACCAACGGCGGGGCGTTCTTCCGCGGCATGGTGGGCATGGAGGACACGCACCGCGGCAAGCCGCACCCCGAGGTGTTCCTGACGGCCGCCGAAAAGCTCGGCATTCCCCCGGATCGGTGCGTGGTGTTCGAGGACGCCGTGGCCGGCGTGCAGGCCGCGAAGGCCGGCGGCATGAAGTGCGTCGGCGTCACGTTCGTCGGGCATCATTCCGCCGAGCGGCTGCGCGAGGCCGGGGCCGACCTGATTATCCACTCGTTCGAGGAGATCACGCCGCTGGACGTGGTGGCGTTACTCGCCGAATAAAGACAAAAGGCGGAAGAACTTCGCCACAGAGGACACAGAGGAAAGCCAAAACCGAGGAAAGGCATGAGGAAAATGTCTTCTCTGGCTCTGTCTTTCCTCTGTGCTCTCTGTGTCCTCTGTGGTGAAGTTCTTCTCTTTTGCCTTCGTCTTTATCCGTGTTCGATCCGTGGCTAAAAAATGCCTTTCATCCCTCCCAATCACTTCGTCACGAACGCGAACAGCGCCGGCTGGACCGCCAGCATCGTGACGGCCCAGAACGCCAGGCCGATGGCGACGGCGTTGCCGAATTCGAATCGCATGACGAGGCAGAAGACGGCGCACCACAGGGCCGCGTGCAAAAAGTTGGCGAATAAGTTTCCGATGAGGGACCACGAGCGGATGCGGTTCACGGTGCCCAACGCGACTTCGTCGACGTACCGAGTCGTTTTCGGTTGGACGTAACGAAGGGCCGTGGCGGGGAATTTGCCGTCCGGGGCCAGTTGGGCGTCGAACCGCGTCGGCTCGGCCTGGTCCTTTTCCTTGATGAGAATCGCCACCACCATCGCTTCGGAGTCCGACCGGGACCACGGCTTTTGTCCGTCGGTCGTCATGAACTCCGTCGTGGCGCCCCTGCCGCTCAAGGACCGGACGAATTTCACCGGCGGCTTCTCGACGGCGCCGACCTTTCGCACCGACTCGAATTCGGTGTACATGCCCTCGGTTTTCTCACGGCTGAAATTCAACAGCGTGTCGAACCGGCCCGGGTCGGCCTTGTAAATGACACACCACCCAGTCAAGAACCCCGCCATGATGAGCGCCCCGACGGCCGCCCGCAGCGGCAACTTGCTGGCGAGGTCGCTGTACAGCCACCCTTGCAAGTACACCGAGCCGAGCCAGAGCAGGGCGAAGATGCCGACGAAGAGAAGCCCGAAGATCACCGGAAGCACGGGAGCCTCATTCCGCGGGGAGCCATTGTCCGTGATTGTACGGACGCGCGGGGCACAATCACCCGTCGTCGTAACAGTCGCCGACCCCGTAGGATAACACGGTTTCACCCGACCGGGGCGCGACCGATGAGCAAGACGCTGTACTCCCACCTCACGGGGGAACTGGAAAAACTAAAGGCCAACGGCCTCTACAAGAAGGAACGGCTGATCGAGTCCCCGCAGGGGGCGACGATCACTGTCAACGGGCGGGAAGTCCTCAACTTCTGCGCCAACAATTACCTCGGCCTCGCCAACCACCCCGAAGTCGTGCGGGCGGCCCGCGACGGGTTGGACACGTGGGGCTTCGGGCTGTCGTCCGTGCGGTTCATCTGCGGGACGCAGACGCGGCACCAACAATTGGAACGGCAGATCGCGGAGTTCTTCGGCAAGGAAGACGCGATCCTGTACATCTCGTGTTTCGACGCCAACGGCGGGCTGTTCGAGCCGCTGCTCGGGGACGAGGACGCGATTCTGAGCGACGAGTTGAACCACGCCAGCATCATCGATGGCGTGCGACTCTGCAAGGCGAAGCGATTCCGCTACAAGCACAACGACATGGCCGACCTGAAGGCCAAACTGGAGGAAGCCAAGGGATGTCGCTTCCGGCTGATCTTCACGGACAGCGTCTTCAGCATGGACGGCGATTTGGCGAAACTCCCGCAGATTTGCGACTTGGCCGACGAGTACGACGCCTTGGTGGCCATCGACGACTGCCACGGGACCGGCCACCTCGGGGCCGGCGGCCGCGGGGCGGCCGAAGAGTTGGGTGTGCTGGGCCGCATCGACATCATCACCAGCACACTTGGCAAGACCGCCGGCGGCGGGGCAGGGGGCTTCACCACCGGGAAAAAGCAAGTCATCGACTGGCTCAAGAACCGATCCCGGCCGTATTTGTTCTCTAACTCGGTGCCGCCGTCGCTGGTCGCGGCCGGCTCGAAAGCTTTGGAAATCATCGCCCGCTCCGGGGACTTGCGAACGCGGCTTAATGACAACACCCGCCGCATGCGCGCCGGGCTGGAAGGGGCCGGTTTCACGCTCAAGCCGGGGCCGACGCCCATCTTGCCCGTGATGCTCGGGGACGCCTTGCTGGCGACGGCAATGGCTGACAAGTTGCTCGCCCGCGACATCTACGTGGTCGGGTTCAGCTACCCGGTCGTCCCGCAGGGGCAGGCCCGCATTCGCCTTCAAGTGTCCGCGGCCCACACGCTCCCACAGATCGAGCGGGCGATTGACGCCTTCAAGTCGGTCGGGCAAGAACTCGGCGTCGTGGCACACGGACCTGTGAACCCGGTCCGTGTGTGGTAGCATCTTCTTCATCAAATCAATTCGGCCGGGGAGGGCGTCATGGCCATGCGGGCCGCGTTCGGCATCATGAAAGCCGTCGGCAAGGCGGCGTTGAACGTCGTGGGGGGCGGCTTCATGGGGGATGTGCTCGTCCACGCCTTGCCGGCCATCGCTCAAGGCGCTTGGGAAGGCTGGCGGCAAGATTGCAACGAGAAGCAGCAGCGCGAAGACGTGCAGGCCATCGTCCGCATGGCCGCCAACGAGATCCGCGACGAAGTCCGCAAGGTGATTCAGGAAAT
>JAYUGD010000778.1:0-1339 GCA_043767785.1 Zavarzinella sp.
GCAAAGCCTCCGCGTCGCGGCTAACAAATCCATCAACTACCGGGAAAAGGATTAACCGCATGTCTCGCCTCGCTCTCGCCCTCGTCGCCCTCGCCGGCCTCGCCAACGCCAAGGAGCCGCCAATGCCGCCGCCGTTGCCGAAACTCCCCGCCGGCGTGACGGCCGATAGTCTCGCGGACCCGACGGAGGCCGCCCGCGTCGCCGACCTGTTGGACAAGACGTACCCGGCCCCGCAGGCGGAGGCGACGCGCATGTTGGTCGCCATTCTGCGCGGCTTGCAGATGGACGGCTCGAACGGCTGGTTCGGCCCGGCGACCACCCGGTACACGTGGGACTGGCTCGCCGCCCGCGCCGGCGTGGACCCGAAGTTGAAAGAGATCCCCAAGGGCAAGTTCAACGGGTCGGCCGCGTTGTTCGACATGCTCGACCGCGACGGGGACGGGTCGATCACGCCGGCCGATCTCGACTGGTCCGACCGCAACCCCTATGTGATGCAGGCGAATACGATCACCCGGCTGTTCCGGCGGGCGGACATGAGCGGGGACGGCAAGCTGACGCGAGAGGAACTCGACACCTTCTTCAAGAAAGTCGCCGGCGGCAAGGACTCGTTCACCGCGGACGACATGCGGCGGGCCATGATCCCGCGCGGCCCGGCCGGGCTGAACCCCGGCGATGCCCCGACGGTGCCGATGCTGGTCCGGGGGTTGTTCGCCGGCGAAGTCGGGTCGATGGGCGAAGGGCCGAAGGTCGGCGACAAGGCCCCGGACTTCGCCCTCGGCGTCGCCGGCGGCAAGGAAACGGTCCGCCTGTCGTCCCTGCTCGGCAAAAAGCCGGTCGTGCTGTGCTTCGGCAACTTCACCTGCGGCCCGTTCCGCGCCATCTTCCCGGACGTGGAAGCCATTTACGAGCGGCACAAGGACAAGGCGACGTTCGTGATGGTGTACGTCCGCGAGGCGCACCCGACGGACGGGTGGAAGATGGAGCAGAACACGCGCGCGGGCGTGGCCCTGAAGCAGCCGACATCGACGGAGGAGCGCGGCGAGGCGTGCGCCCAATTCCGCAAGAAGCTCAACCCCGGCATGACGGTCTTGGTGGACGACATCACCGACCCGGCCGGGACGGCGTACAGCGGCATGCCCACGCGCCTGTACGTGATCGACACGCAGGGGAAGGTCGCCTTCAAGAACGGCCGCGGGCCGTTCGGGTTCAAGCCCGGGGAAATGGAGCAAGCCCTCGTCATGAGTCTGCTGGAAATGGAAGTGGGCGCCCCGGCGCGGGGCGGGCGAAAGTGAGCGGCGACCGCCGGTTGTTTTCCGGCCTGAAGGGCCGGTGAACATAG
>JAYUGD010000779.1:0-1339 GCA_043767785.1 Zavarzinella sp.
TGACCGCGTTCCGAGACCGGCCGTTGCACGACTGGCACGCCGGTTGGATCGATTCGCTCGTGGACACCCATGACCGCGACTGACGCCACGTCCGACGCCGATGACCCGCCGGCCGATTTCGAGCCGGCGGAGGAGAAGCCGTCCGCATCCACCAAGCCGAGGAAGTCCACGAACGCCACCGTTTCGCGGCGGGTGGAGGAGATTCTCCGCATCCGGTTGGACGGCGCGGCCTTCGCCGACATACGGGACTACGCGGTCCAAAACGAGTGGGGGTTGAGCGACAGCCAGTTGAAGAAACTCATCCAGAAGTCGGACGCGCTGCTGAAGGAACGGCACGAGCGCGGTGTGAGCCGTACCTTCCGCTTGCACATTGCCCGACGGGAAAGTCTGTACGCCCGCTCTGTGGCGTCCGCCGATTATCGTACCGCTTTGGCCGTGTTGAGCGACATGGCCAAAGTCGAAGGGTTGTACTTCGGCGAGAAGGAATGGCGAGAACTGACGAACGGGCTTCAGGAGGCGAGGGCGGACATCACCGAGGCGTGTGCCGTCAACGATTCGCTCCGGGCGCAGTTGGAAGACGCCAAGCGACGGCAACAAGGCACGACATAACGACAAGGGTGATGCGGGCGATGCGGGTGATGCGGGCGATGCGGGCGATGTGGGCGATGATTCGCCCCGCGAGGAAGGACCGAACGCCGTGACAAAAGCTGGAACTCATGTCGCATGACCTCCGCAAGTTTGAATCTGTCGAAAACCCTTAGGCCGTGTGGACACGAGTCCGCCGGCCGTCATTTGAGCATGACGGTGAGGGTGGCCACCCAGACGAAGCCGAGGACGTTGGCCGCCTTCTTGTCGTACCGCGTCGCCACCCGGCGGAACGGCTCGGCCTGCGCCCGGAACCGCTCGACCACGTTCCGCTCCTTGTACGTGTGCCGGTCCCGCGCTCGCGGCTCCAACCGGTTCGCCCGCGACGGGATGACCGCCTCCGCCTCCCGCCCCTCGATCACCGCCACGAAGGCATCGCAGTCGTACCCCGTGTCGGCGATCACCGCCTCCGGTTCGTGGTCGGCCAGCAGCACCTCCGCCTGACCGATGTCCGACTTCTGGCCCGCGGTCAGCGCCAACGTGACCGGCTGCCCCAGCCCGTTCCTGCCGCCGTGCAGCTTGGTGCCGAACCCGCCGCAACTGCGGCCGAGGGCCTCGTCCGCTTGCCCGCCCGACCCGTCCTCTTTTTTTTCGCCCCGGCGGCGGACGGGTGGGCGCGGACGACGGTCGAATCCGGCACCGGCACGTCCCGGTCGGGGTCGCGGAACACGGCCGCCAGCGCCTCCCACCGGCC
>JAYUGD010000780.1:0-11096 GCA_043767785.1 Zavarzinella sp.
GCCTCCGCACAGGCGCCGTCACGGCAGGCGGACAATCCAAGAGAAGTCACTGAACACGCGGTCCGGCCCGCCGAGGACTTCGGCGACGGCCCGGATGACGCCGCCGCAGTCCCAGTACTCGATGTGGTCGTGCCCGGCGATCCAGCCGCCGGGCTTGACCGTCGGCAGCCACGCGAGCAGGTCGGCCTTCACGGGTTCGTAGTGGTGGTCGGCGTCGAGGTACACGAGGTCGAGGCTGCGGTCCGGGAACGCCGCCGCCGCCCGCCGGCTGTCCCCGCGGATGGCTTGGACGTTCGCGTAGGCGCCCATCCGCCGGCGGAAGAGGTCGCACGCCGCCCGGTCCCGCCAGATGTCCACGGCGTACACGCGGCCGGCGAGCAAGGCCCACGCCTCGGTGCTGACGCCCATGTGGCAGCCGACCTCGGCCACGGCCCCGAGCGGCGGCACCGAGCGGATCAGGTCGATCAGCCCGTCGATATGATTGCTGGCCCGCGTCGGCGCCGGCGGCCCGTCGAGGGCGACGCCGGCCGGGGCCGACTCCGTGGCCGGGTCGTATTCGGGAGGGCTGCACGGGCCATAGTACCGCAGTTCGGCCCGCAAGTCGGCGAGGCGCGTGAAGTCCCGCCAATGCTCCAAGGCCACGCCTTTGGCCGGCCCGTTCCCGTGAATGACGAGGGGCGCGTCCCCCAACAAGACGCGCCGGCGCAGGGCGGCCGCCGGCTCCGGGTGGGCGTTGAGTGACAGACTGAGCAGCCCGCGGTCGTCCGCGCGCATGCTGGACCGCCCGGAGAGGAGCCGCTCGATGAACAGGTACTGGTCGTCCACGGCGTCGGCCGGGTCCGCCACGGTCGCGGAGAGGTGGGCCATCGCGGCGAACTCGCGCTCGAACGCGGCCCGCGTCGCCACGTACACGCCGGAGTTCGGGAACCGACACGCGGACGCGGCCGGCGGGAACAGGCCGGCGTGCCGGGCCGGGTTGGGCCAACACTCGGCCTCGGCGCTGACGAGGAAGTCCGTCCCGTAGGCCGCGAGAAGGGCGCCGGCTTCTTCCGGCCGCCGGGTCAGGAACGTGTCGTTCCCGTCGGCGAACAGGACGTAGTCCCAGTCCTTCGCCCGGAGGTCGCGGGCCAAGTGGGCGATCTTGTTTTGGAAGTGGGAGAGGTACGGCTCCCCGGTCTGGCTGACGAACAGCGGGACGCCGAGCCGGCGGCACGACTGCCACAGCGGGGAGTCTTCGACGGGCCGGCCGGGGTACGACCAGACGGTGGCGACTAAGAGTTTCACGCGCGGTATCCCCGGTCGAAATCGACGGCTTGGTGGAACCCGCCCCCCCACACGCTGGCGAACCCGACGTGCTGGACGAGGGACGGGGCGTGGCAGAAAAACGGCCCGAGCGGGGCCGCCAAGTAGCGGCAGCGGATGTCGATGAAGCCCTCGGCCTCCTCGTAGTGGGCCAGGACGTGCCCGACGCAGGCCCGCGACAGCAGCATGCCTTGCGCCCCGTAAAAGTACGCCGGGTCCGGGACGGCGACGCGCGGCCCGCGCGCCACGAACGGCATCCCGCCGGGCGCGTATAAGCTCGCGAACTGGGCCTTCCGCGTCACGAGCGGCCCCCACGTCGTCAGGTTGTGCCGCAGGTGGTCGTTCACGTCGATGTCGTCTTCGAAGAACAGCAGGTATTCCCACGGCCGGCCCAGTGCCTCGGTCAGCAATTGCCGGGCGGCGACTTTCTGCCGGCCCATGTGGTCCGGGCCGGCGCCGAGGTCGCGGAACACCGTCGGCTCCTCGCCCCAGTCGGACCGGCGGAGATTCGCCAGCGTCTGGGCCAGCACGGCCTCCCGGCCGGCGCACGTCAAGACGGTGGCGGCCACGCGGGGGGCGTCAGTCGGCGGCATGGTCACTCCGAGGGGCGCGGCCCGGCCGGGGCGTGGGCATACAGGTCGGCGACGGCCGGCGCGGGGTGATGACTGTCGGTTGGGTGGGTCGGGCGCCGGCGGCGGGGGAAGTCTCCCCGCCGCCGGCAATCAGGCGGCGCCATCAAGGGTTCGATCAGCCCGGGATGACGGTGAGTTGGTCGGCCACGCCGGCGGCCGGCGGCGTGCCGGCCCGGCGGACGACGTTCGCCGTCAGCGGGTCCCACTCGGTCGCGGGCCGGGTGTACTCTTCGGAGACGGCCCCGTGCTTGAGCGTCAGCTTCCACGTAACGGCGAACGGGCTTTCGCACCGCAGTTCCACCAGCGGCGTCTTCTCGCCGTCCCCGCCGTTGTCCCACACGCAATACCCGCCGACGACGTGCTTGAGGTCGAGCGCCCACTGGCCGTTGAGCAGCCCCCGGCCCGCCTCGAACCCGGCCACCAGCAGCCCCCACATGAGTGGCGCCATCGACAGGGCGACCGAGCCGTAGGGCGCGGTGCCGACCTGCATGCCGCCCGAGCCGCTGCCTGACCCGCAGCACACCGTTTCGCAACCAGTGCCGGCGTTCAACGTGCCTTGGAATACCACCACTTCCGGAGTGCCCACCCGGTTCCCGGCCGTGTCAACTGTCCACGCGGCCATCGTCAGTGTGGTCGGCCCCGAGGCAGCCAAGGCCGGCACGTTTACGGCCCGGATACACCAGCGGTTGCCCCCGATGTCGTCGGCGTCTTGCGCGCCTACGTGGTCATTAATGGGCACGGACGCACCGACGTTGCCCGAATAAACTCGGACTCTCGCCGTGAGGACACTGGTGGCGCCGACCCCGCCGAGATTCTGATTGCCGGTCGCGCCAGCCCCCGTGGAGAGCGTAATTCTCCCACAGGCAGCCATGACATTTCCGGCAATACCCCCAATGACGCGGAATGGGCCGGCGGGAGACGGCTGGGGGCATCCGATAGGAGCGGGCATGTCGAGGTTCCGTTAATTCAAGGGGATAAATTCGGCCCCGCTAATCGTGGCGGTGCCGCGGCAGAAGACGCCAAATTCTCCGGCGTAATCCTGCGTGCCGAAATCGGCATTCCAGTGGGGCAAACAGACGTTTGGGCAGCCGTCCTTACCCCACATGACCCGTTCCAGGCCCTTCGGCCCCACGTCAATTTCCAAGGCGTATTCCATCGGCTGGGGGAACGGCACGAAGTCGAAGACGAATCGGGAGGCGGTTGCCACCGGCGGCCCCGGCGGGTCAGGCTGCACCGTACCAGAGACGCGTTGGAGTGAAAAAAAGGTTGGGCCCATTTCGCGACTGACGGTCGTGATGGCGTGAAAGTTAGATTTTTCGGGCGCGCCGGCCGGCCGGTAGCCGAAGAACACGCCGACACCGCCGTCCCAATCAATCTGTTGGATGCGGACGCGCAACGTGTAAGTGGTCGCTTTCGTCCGTCCGAAGGAGAGCAGAGAAATTTCGGGCGCCTGCACCATCAGCGAGCCGGCATCCTTATTGAAGGCGGCTGCCACATTCCGCTTCCGGTTGTCCCAGACCAGTTTCTTCGGCGCCCGGTCCAACAAATTGTTCGTGACGCGGGGGTTGAACACCCTCGCATCAACGGCGCGAGCGATCGCGTCGTCACTCCCGTCGTTGGTCGGGGGAGGGTCGAGCGGCGGCTGCCTGTCGCGGTTCAGATACATCGCGGCGAGCGAGACGGCGGCCCCGAACAGCCAGATGCCGACCACCGTCGCCGCCCACCGCCGCACCGGCTTCGCCGGGGCCGGCTGCGAGATCGTCGTGGCGAGCGGTTGCACCGTCACGGACGGCGCGGACGGCTCGTCCGTCGGCGGGGTCGGGAAGTTGGCGGGCGGGATCGTCTCGGCGACGGCCGACAGGTCGGCGCCGGCGGCGAACGGGGCCAGGGCGGCGGCCAGTTCTTGCGGCGTCTGATAGCGGCCGGCCGGGGCCTTGGCCATCATCTTGGCCAAGACGACGTCCAGGTCAGCCGAGACTTCCGGCCGCCGCACGCGGGCCGTCGGGATGGGGGCGTTGGCGTGGGCGGCCATCTTTTGCAGGGCCGACTCGTATTCGACGCCGCCGTACGGGACGTGCCCTGTCAGCAGCATGTAGAGCGTGCAGCCGAGGCTGTAGACGTCGGCCCGGATGTCCACCTTGTTGGACGCTTCCCACTGCTCGGGGGCCATGAAGTTCAGCGTGCCCATCACTTGGCCGGTGCCGGTCAGCGGGCCGCCGGCCACGCGCGAGCCGTGCAGCAGGGCCAAGCCCATGTCCAGCACCTTGACCACGCCATCGCGGCTCAAAATCAGGTTGGACGGCTTAATGTCCCGGTGCACCATGCCGCGGCCGTGGGCGTATTGCAGGCCCAACGCCGCCTGCCGGGCCGCCTCGCATGCGTCCGCGACGGACAACTTGCCGGACTCGCGGACGAGGCGGTTCAGGTCGGCGCCGTCCACCAGTTCCATCACCAAGAAGTGGACGCCATCGATCTCGTCGGCGTCCGTGGCCCGGACGAGGTGCGGGTGCTCGAGTTGCCCGATGGCCTCCATCTCGCGGTGGAACCGGGCGATCGCGGACGGCTTGGGCGCCGATTCGGTCGGGAGAATCTTGACCGCCACCCATTTTTTCAGGCGCAGGTGGTACGCCAAACAAACGGCGCCCATGCCGCCTTGGCCGAGGATGGCCATCAGCCGGTACTGCCCCAAGCGCGAGCGGGGGACGGTGGCCGCGGGCGGGGCCGCGCGGGTCGGGTCCGGCTCGGCCGGGACCAAGGTGTGCAGGACTTGGACTTCGGAGTCCGTCGTCCAGTCGATCGTCTCCGGGAACGCGGCGGGGTCTTGGTTGGCCCGGCCGGCGGCGCGCTTGAGTTTGGTCTGGCAGTCGTTGCAGGTCGAGACGTGGTGCAGCACTTGGGCGGACGTGTCCGCCGGCAGCAGGCCGCTTTCGAGGTCGGCCAGCAATTCCAGCGACGGGCACGTGGTCGGCCGGGGAGACGCTTCGGGGGTGTTCACGCCGGTCCTCCTCAAGAGTCGCGGGCCGCCGTCAGGGCGAACAAACACGGCAAAGAGAGTCGAGCGCCGGACCCCGTTCGGCCCCGCGAGTCACGGCGAGGCGGTTGGTGAACGGGATGGATTGCTTGAAGTCTTGGTTGATTAGACCATGAGATGTGGGCGTGGTCAATAGGCCGAATGAGAATCCGCACGAATTCTTGCGCCCCGGCGAAGAACGCCGGGGGCGTTGACGGACGGGCCGCATTACCCGTCGTTCCAACGACCGGTCTTTCACCCCGGAGGGGTGGCAGCCATTCGCCCCGGGTCGCGCTTCGCGCACCCGGGGAAAAGAGGATAACGAGATCGACCCCGGAGGGGTCGCAGCACGCTGCGACCCCTCCGGGGTCGAATACCTCTTCGCGTTGAGTGTCCCCGGGGGCGCCGAAGCGGCGACCCGGGGCTAATCGCTGCCACGCCACGGGGACCGTGTTCTCAACCCAGTTGGCCAAGCGCCGAAGCGGCGACCCGGGGCTAATCGCTGCCACCCCTCCGGGGTGAATACAGATGCCCGCGTGAGGCCGCCGGCATCGCAACCGCCGTTACGTCAAGTCGCCCAGCGGGCCGTCGCCGCAATAGTTGGGGTTGCCGAACTTCGGGAGCTTGTGGCCGAAGCCGTGGGCCAGCGACAGCAGCAGCCGGTTGTGCGCGACTTGCTTGTACTTGAGGGACCGGCCCGCCTTGAAGTCCAGCCCGCCGCCGACCATGACGAACGGGATGTTGTTCATCGTGTGCGAGTTGCCTTGGCCGAGTTCGTTGGTCCACACGATCACCGTGTTGTCCAGCAGGCTGCCCTTGCCGCCCGGCTCCGGCGTCTCGGCGAGCCGCTTGGCCATGTAGGCGAGCTGCTCGCAGAACCACTTGTTGATCTTCGTCAGCTTCTCCTGGGCGGCCGTGTTCTTGTCCGGCTCGTGGGAGAGTTCGTGGTGGCCCTCGGTCACGCCGAGCCACTTCATGCGGGCCATGCCGACGGAGTTCGTGTACTGCATCGTGGCGACGCGGGCGGCGTCCGTGGCGAAGCCGTTCACCATCAGGTCGATCTGCATCTTGCTGATCTTGGGGATGTTGTCGTTGTCGTGGCGCACGCCCGGCTCGATCTCCGGGACCTTGTGCCCCACGTCTTCCTTGGCCCCCTTCAACTCCTGCTCCATCTCGCGGACGAACGTGGCGTGTTCGTCCAGCAGCTTCTTGTCTTCGCCGCTGACGGCCCCGGCGACCTTCTTCAGGTCGGCGTTCAGGTCGTCCAGCACGCTGGC
The DNA here is from genome assembly GCA_043767785.1 of Zavarzinella sp. Taxonomy (GTDB): domain Bacteria; phylum Planctomycetota; class Planctomycetia; order Gemmatales; family Gemmataceae; genus Zavarzinella. Next base: position 6,222 of record JAYUGD010000780.1, read on the forward strand.
CAACACGCGGTTGTCCTTGGCCCGGCCGTAGAGCTTCTTGAACATCTGGTACGGGTCGTCGACGGGGGCGATGGGCTTGTTCGGCCCGGCGTAGACCATGCGCGTCCACGTGTCGGCCCGCTCGGGGACCATGACGCCGAATTCGAGGCTGCCGAACCGCGTCCGCGTCTCCGGGTCGGCCTGCAAATGGTTCTTGATTTCCTGGTCGATCGAGATTCCCTTCGACCACCCGGCCGGCGTGTCGGACCCGCCTTGGATGTTGCCGGGGAAGAGTTCGGTGCCGGTCAGCAGGCAGCCGATGCCGCGCATGTGGCCGTCGCCGTCGCCGCGGATTTTGTCGCACACGCCGTGCAAGAACAGGGTCTGCTTCTTAAACGGCTCCAGCGGGGAGACGCACTGGCCGAGCGTGAAGTCGGCCCCCGTCTCCTTGGGCCAGAACTCCCACGGGACCACGCCGTTCGGGGAGAACATCACGACCAGCCGCTGCTTCCGCTTCGCCTGATTGGCGAACCCGAGGCTCGGCAAGTTCAGCACGAACGGCATCGTGGCCGCGCTGAGGCCGAGGGTACGCAGGAAATCGCGGCGGGTTCGGTGCGGCACGGAGGTCTCTCCCAACTCGAAATTGCGATACGGCGGGTACAGGTATGTTAGCCGAAAACGGGCGGGGCGGCGGGGGAAATTCCCCGTCAACGCCCGCGACGGGCAACCGCGATTACTTCTTCTTCGGCGGCTCGATCTTCTTCACTTCAACTTCGCCCAGCAGCCCGCGGACTTCTTCCTCGTAGCCGTCCACTTGGGCGGTGGCGTGAAAACCGATCTGGTGCCGGCCGTTGCCGGCGTCGGGCTTGGCGGTGACTTTGACGGCCATCGTCGTCTGCCCGGCGGGAAAGGTCGCCGTCTCGGACAGGTCGAAATTCGGGTTCGGGTTGAAGTGTACGGTGACGGCCCCGCTAAAGGATTTGAGGCGGTCGCACTTGAGCGTCAGCGTTACCGACTCGCCGGGCTGGATGACGGGCTTCGCCGTCTCGTCGGAGACCAGAGAGAAGGCGGTCGTCAGGTTGAGTTCAAAGGGGCGCGTCAGTTGGATGCGGCGGCCGTTGACCGTGCCGGTGGCGGTCACGTCGATGCGGCTCTTGGCGGCGTTCGAGAGAATCAGCGAGCGGGCGTGGCCGGTGATCGTCGTCTCGCCCGGCTTCGACGTTGGGAACTCGGCGTAGACGCGGGTGCGGCCTTCGGTCTTCGGGCCGAGTTGGCCCCCCTTGGCGGTGAAGGTCAGGGCGCCGTTGCCGCGGATGGTGATCGGGATGTCGGCCGTCTGGTAGCGCGGCAAAGTGACTTCCGCCGCCGGGTCGAAGTCGAACGGGCTGGGGGGCGTCACCTGCACGGCCAGGCGGTCCGTCACGCCCGGCGGCAGGCGCTTCTGGTCTTCGCGCAGGCCGATGGGGATGAGATCGACATTGTGAAGCTGCCGGTCAATCAGCGGTTGCGTGCGGACAAGCACTTCCCGCGTCTTCTTGCTGGGCAGTTCTTCCGTGGCGACGATTCGCAGCGTGTTCATGCCGACCGGCGTGGCGGAACTCGCCGAGAGTTTGCACAGGACGGCGGTCTTCCCGGCCGGGATCACGTCCGGCGAGAGGGTCATGCCGGCCGGGGCGTTAAGGAGTTTCAGTTTCAAGTCGCCGCCGCCGGTCCGGGTGACGGTGATCGGCACCGGCTGCCACGTGCCTTGCGGGACGGTGACGCCTTCGACTTCGGCCAAAATGGCCGGGGGAAACGGCTCATCGGAAATCGTGAGCTGATAGGCATGGGCCGGGCCGCCGCCGTTCAACACGTCGCGGACGACGACGCCGTAAACGCCCGGATTGCCGGCGGTGAAGTCGGCGGCCAGCGGCTCGCGGTTGTTTTCCGGCCGGCGAACTTCGCGGCCGTTCTTGTCCACGATGACGAAGTCCACGTCCACCGGCGAGTTCAACGTCTTGCCGTCCGCCCGCACATAGATGGCCTGCCCCTTGGCCAACTCGAACCACACCGCCTGATGTTCCTTGGGTTGCCGCAAGACGCCGCCGACGACGCACGGCACCGTCACCTTGCTCGCCTGCAACGTGCCCGTGGGGATCAGCCGGTCCAAACTGGCGAAGGGGTTCAATTTCATCGGCGACATTTGGAAGGCGAAGATCATCTCCGGCGACGCGGCGACGTGTTGGCCGGCCCCGCGAAGATGGTCGTAAGCGGGGGCCAGAACGGTTGGGGATTCCGACATTCGCACATAGTCGGCCGGGAACGTGCCGACCCGCAGGACATAGGGCTGATGCAGATTTCCGCGGAACCGCGAGTCCCGCAGTTCCAGCGTGTACCGGCCCGCCTTCTCGAAGCGATGGCTCAAGCGGCAGTCGAAGTACAGCCCGCCGGAGTTGTCGTGTTCCGCGAGGAATTTGCCGTCGGCGTCGCGGATGGTCAGCAGCGGGTCCGCGTCCTTGCCGAAGCGGTTGCCGACAACTTCGAGGCTCAGGGATTGCCCGGCCGTCACGTCCACGGTGTAGCGGTCGGTCGCCGCCTCGCGGAACGTGCCATGCACGGCCACCGGCCACTTCAACGCTTGCGGGTTTTCGCCCAGCTCCCGCGCCACGGGGTTCAGGTCATCGACCAAAAACAACTGCACGTTGCTCAACCCGTCCCGCGTCACCACGCGCAACCCGTGCAGGCCGACGGCCGCTTCCGGCTTCAACGTCACGTCAAAGATCGCCGATGTGTCCGCCGCGGAAACGAGCGTGGCCGAGAAGAGGGTTTCGTTGTTCGGCAGCGTCGTCCACAGGCAGACGGCGTTCTTGAGGTCGGAGCCGTGGACGGTGAGGCGCGTGGCCTTGCCGACGTGCAGCGCCGGCGGGTCGAGGTGTTCGACGAAGATGTCGGCCCGGGCCGGGGCGGCGAGGAGGAGCAGGAACAGCGGGAGGAGCCGCATGGGGGATCAAATCCTTCTCGATGGCCCGTTTAGCCGCGACGCGACGCTTCGGAGTGGAGCGCGGACTGCCAACAATCAGTCACTTCCCGACGGCGTCAACGATTTGACGCGGGAAGCCCGCGCTCCACTCCGAAGCGTCGCGTCGCGGCTAAACGGCCGTTCCCCCGGCGTTTGCTTCCTTTGTCGTCGTCGCCGCCACCGCGGCCTTCTTCTTCTTCGCTTCCTCGGCGGCTTCCTTGGAGTACAGCACCAGCCCGGTGCCGGCGGACACCAACAGGATGCCGACCCAGAGCATCCAGCCCGGCGGGTCGAAGTCGAAGTTGAACGGCTTGTCCGGCTTCGGGTGCCAGACCGTGCTGAGCAACGTGTTGATGACCGGGGCCAGCCCGAAGATTAACGGGGCGATCAGCACGCGGTAGCTGGCCACTTCAAATGTGGGGTCGAGTTTCTTCATCTCCAGCCCGGCCTGCATGGCCGCGTTGCTGGCGAAGACGACGCAGATGGCCCCGACGGCCCCGGCCACGCCGGCGAGGCTGGCGAAGACGATGCCGGTGGTCTTGAGCGTCGGCCACTCTTGCTGGCCGCTGAGGAAAAGGGCCAACGGGAACAGGACGGCCATGACGAAGTACGCCATGCCGACGCACAGGATGGCCATCAGCCGGGCGTTCGACTTGCCGCCGAGTTCGGAGCCGCCGTAAAAAATGATCGGCACGTACGTGCCCCACGCCAGCCCGGCCAGAATCACGTAGCCCCACCACGGAATGTTCATCGGTGTGTCCTTCGCCCGTCGGAAGCGCCGACCACTCGGCATCCCCGGATTGTATCGGGCCGCCCGCCGCCGGCCGCCCGCCCCAATTCCCCGCCGCCAAACTATTCCCCCCGGGGCCTCGTCTGGTTAGTTATCCTGTATTCCGTTCGTTCGAATCATTTCCCGGAGTTTCTTCCATGAACCGTCCTTTCCGCTGGTGCGTCGCCGCGTTGACGGCCGCCGTGCTGGGCCACGTCGGCCAAGCCGAAGCCAAGGCCCTGCGCATCGCCCTGCCGCCCAAGCCGGCCATGCAGGCCGCCCAAGCCGACGTGATTGTCCTCGGCAAAGTCGCCGAAATCGAAAAAGACTCCGTCGAGGCCACCCAATTCAAGGGCGCCCCGAAGGAGCAAAAGGTCGCCTACAAGATTGCCGTCCTCAAGATCGAAGACCCGTTGGTCGGCGCCCGCGGGCTGACGCAACTGCGCGTCGGCTTCCCGGCCGACGCCCCGGCGGCCGGCGTGGAGCCGGTGGACAGCGACAAGCCGCAAATCGCCATCGCCCGCCGGCCGATCCGGCCCGGCTTCGGCGGCCCCGTGGCCCTGACCGCCGGCATGGAAGGCGTCTTTATGCTGACCCCGCACCACGAGGGGGACTTCTACGTGCTGGTGAACAACGCCGCCCCGCTCCTGAAGAAGGACGAGGGGTACGCCAAGGAACTGGAGAGCATCAAGAAGACTGCCGCCGCCATCGACGACCCGGTGACCGCCCTCAAGGCGAAGGACAAGGCCGACCGCGCCGCGGCCGCCCTCACGCTCCTGACCCGCTACCGCGGCCGCCCGGTCACCGGCAAAGTCGTGGAAGAAGACCTCCCGGCCGAGGAGAATAAACTGCTGGTGCAGGCCGTCGCCGAGATGCCGTGGGTGCCGGAGAACAACGACTACACGAAGCCGTCGCGGTCGAACGTGTGGTACTTCCTGCAGCCGGAGAAGTACGGCTTCAAGCAGCCGGTCTTCAAGCAACCCGTCCCCGGGGCCCCGCCGGCGGACTTCAACAAGCAGTGGGAAGAGGTGACCGACGAGTTTTTGAAGACGACCGGGGACAAGATCAAGATTAAGCGGATGGTCAGCAAATAAATCAGTGGATTGGGTGAGCCGAGCGGCGTCAGCCG
>JAYUGD010000781.1:0-4089 GCA_043767785.1 Zavarzinella sp.
GTTTTTGTCTTTATCCGTGTTTCGTCCGTGTTCGATCCGTGGCTAAAAATTCTTCTCTTGAGTTTTCTCCACCGGCGGCTCCGGCAGCGCCGCCTTCGCCTCGTCCAGCACGCCGGTCGCGGTGTCGTCGAACTCCCCCTCCCACCTTGCCATGATGCACGACGCGAGGCAGTTGCCGATCAGGTTGACCGTCGTCCGGGCCATGTCCATGAGTTCATCCACGCCCATGATGAGGCCCAGCACGAGGGCGACGCCCTCCGGCGGCAAGTGGGCGGAAGACGCCAGCGTCCCGGACAGGATGACCAGCGACGCCCGCGGGACGCCGGCCACCCCCTTCGAGGTCAGCATCAGCGTCAGCATCATGACCATTTGCTCGCCGAAGGTCATCGTCGTTCCCATCACCTGACACGCGAACACCGAGGCGACCGCCAGGTACAGCGTCGTCCCGTCGAGGTTGAACGAGTACCCGGTCGGCATCACGAACGCCACGACCCGCTTCGGCACGCCGATGGCCTGCATCGCCAGCATCGCCTTCGGCAGCGCCGCCTCCGAAGAGGTGGTCGAAAACGCGATGAGGGCCGGCTCCTTCACCGCCTTGGCGAACTTGCGCAGCGGGATTCTGGCCCACAGGGCCGCCGGCAGGAGCACCAACACGAGGAACACGAACAGGGCGCCGTACAGCGTGAGGATTAGGTAGAGCAGGTTCTTCAGCACGCCGATGCCGCTGTGGCCGACCGTCACCGCGATGGCCGCCCCGATGCCGACGGGGGCGTACTTCATGACGATGCCGGTGAACTTGAACATCGTCTCCGCGAGGGCCTCCATGCCGTGCATCATGAACTCGCGCGGCTTCCCGCTCACCTGCGTCAGCGCCGCCCCGAACAGGACGGACCAGAACACGATTTGCAGGACTTCGTTGTGGGCGGCCGCGTCGAAAATGCTGGTCGGGACGGTGTGTTCCAGGACGGCGCCCAGCGTGACGTGGGCCGTCGGCACGTCCGCCGGCTTCTCCGCGGCGGCCTCCCGCGCCACGCCCTCCCCCGGCTTGGTAAGGTTCACGGCCCCCAGCCCGATGAACAGGGCGAGCGTGGTGACGACCTCGAAGTAGATGAGCGACTTGACTGCCAGCCGGCCGACGCGCTTCATGTCGTCGCCGTGGCCGGCGATGCCGATGACCAGTGTGGAGAAGATCAGCGGGGCGATCAGGGACTTAATCATCCGCAGGAAGATCGTCGAGAGCGGCTTGAGTTCCTGGGCCGAAGCCGGGAACAGCCACCCGACGAGCGTGCCGAGCGCCATCGCGATGAGGATCCACTGCGTCAGGGAGATTTTGCGGAGGGTGGTGAGCATTTTGGGAACCCGTTTAGCCGCGACGCGGAGTCTTCGGAGCGGAGCGCGGCCTTCAGCACAAAAGAACTTTTAACCACGAATAGCACGAATCACACGAATCAAATCGGTTTGAACCACGACATGACATTGAGGTCATGCCCGGCGATTATCAATTCATTCGTGTTATTCGTGCTATTCGTGGTTCCCTGGTCTTCGGGCTGCCGGTCCGCGCTCCGCTCCGAAGCGTCGCGTCGCGGCTAAACGGGTTTTCCCGTGGGTTGGAACGCGATCACATCAATCTCGAACTTCAGGGCCGTCCCCAGGCAGTTGACAATCGTGCTGCGGGCCGGGTACGGCTCCGTGAAGTAGTCGCGGTAGACGCGGTTGTACTCGGCGAGGTCGGCCGGGGCGTTGACGTAGCCCTTCACCTGCACGACGTGCGAGAAGTCGAGGCCGGCGGCGGCGAGGACGGCCCGGACGTTCTCCATGGACCGCCGCATCTCGCCCTCGAACGTGTCCGCCACGATCTTGCCGGCGGCGTCCACGCTCGCCTGCCCGGAGACGAACACGAACCCGCCCGCCGTCACGGCCTGGCTGAACGGGAGGGGGCCGACGGGGACCCCGGGGCCGGAGACGATGTGCGTCATGATTACCCGATCACTTTGTTGCGGCCGCCGCGCTTGGCGGCGTACATGTTTTCGTCGGCCCGGCGCATCAACTCGCGCGGGGTGGCGGTGCCGTCCAGCGGGCACTCGGCGACGCCGAGGCTGACGGTCAGCTTGAACACCTTTTCGTCGAACCGGAAGGTGTGGCCCTCCACCAAGGCCCGGACGCGCTCGGCGGCCTGCAGGGCGTCCGGCAGGCCGGTCTCGATCAGGACGAGGGCGAACTCCTCGCCGCCGTACCGGGCGAACAGGTCTTCCCGGCGGACGACGCGCTTCACGCACGCGGCCATCTCCCGCAGGGTGAAGTCGCCGGCCAAGTGGCCCAAGTCGTCGTTCACCTGCTTGAAGCGGTCGATGTCGAACAGGAGCAGGGCCAGCGGCCGGTTGTGGCGCACCGTCCGCAGGACTTCCCGCTCCAGGAACTCGTCGAGGAAGCGCTTGTTGGAAATCTGCGTGAGGGCGTCGATGATCGTGAGGCGGTAGATTTCTTCGTGGTAGTCGGCCTCGACGTTGCCGCTGGCCAAGTACCGGAAGATGCAGTTGCCGACGCGCAGGTAGTCGCCGTCCCGCATGGGGATCGGCTCCCCCGGCAGGGACTGGCGGTCGTTGACGTAGCTGCCGTTGGTGGACTGCATGTCGAGGACGTAGTATTCCTCGCCGATCTTTTCGAGGCGGACGTGGCGGCGGGAGACGGACGTGTCCAGCACGCGGATGTCGCAGTCGTCGCCGCGGCCGATGATGATGGGCTTGTCCGTCAGGACGTTCCGCGTCCCCATCGACGGCCCGGTCGGGTAGATGTGCACGAGGCACGCGTCCCGGTTGGACGAAACGGGGCCGGTGCCCTTGCGGATGATTGTGTCAATCATCTTTTCCATGAGAGACGCCGTCGTGCGGTCGGGAACGGGCGCCGCGGCAAGCCCGGCGAGGGGCGGCCCGCAGGGGGGTTGGGCGGTTCGCCATGTGGCCGATCTTACATAAAAATACTCCCAAGCGTAGGACAGAAATCCCGAAATGCGGCGGCCGTGCCGCGGCGGCCCGGCGATTTTTTCCCGCGGCCGGCCCCCGGCGGGGCAATCCCCGGAGTTTTCGCTTGACCGGGGGACGGGCGGCCGGTATTACTCCCCTCCACGCCACGGATTTGGCGGCGTTTGGGACAAGGATGTCCTTTTATGTTTTCGCGGGTCCGCACCGTCGGGGCGACACTCCTGCTCCCGCTGCTGGCCGGCTGCTTCACGGCCGACGCCGTGCGGGGCCGGTGGGCGGACCGCCTGCAACTCTTCCACTCCCAGCCCGATTCGGACAGCGCCCACGTCGAGTACGTGGTGATCGAGCGCACCGCCGGGGACGAGGCCGTCAACCGCCGCGTGTGGGACCGCATCGACGAACAGGTGTTGCCGTCCGAGGCGCGCGACATTCTGAAAGACAACGGCCTGCGCGCCGGGACCGTCAGCGCCACGACGCCCGGCCCGCTCCGCGGCCTGATCGCCGACCCGCGCACGGAGCGCGGCCACCGCTTCCGCAGCTTCCACGCCGACAAGCCGATCTCGCTGGTCATGGGCCAGCCCGCCGCCAAGGCCGACTTCACGTTCACGGCCGGCGCCCGCCCGGCGGTCAAGTTCACCCACGACGACGCCCAACTCGGCTTCCAGATTTCGGTGCGGCCGGGCAAGGACGGCGGCGTGCTGCTGAAGTGCGTCCCCGAGGGGAAGTACCGCGACCCGAAGCCGTTCTCCACGGACCTGACCACCGACCGCGAGTTCTCGGCCGACCAGTTTACGGACGGCGCCTTTGAACTCCCGCTCGGGCCGGCCGAATACTTGGTGATCGGCACGGACGTGTATTGGGAAACGACCTTCGGCCACGCGGCCTGCGTCGGCTACACGGACGAGCGGAAAGTGCAACGCCTCTTGGTCATCCGGGCCGGCCAGCCCAAAACCGAACACGCCACCCCGCCCCTATTGAACGGCCAAGCCGACACGACGGGGGCGCCGCCGCTGGCCTCGCAGGCGAGCGTGATTCGGGCGTCGGGTCGGGAGTGAATCAGTGGTCGGTGGCCGGCGTGTTTTCGCCCCAACGGGGCGGAGGAAAATAGCCA